>JABWBZ010000115.1 GCA_013359335.1 bacterium | reverse complement strand
ATTGTCGGGGCCGTTTTAGGGGCTTACACGGGCATATTGCTCAGCGGATTGGCCGCGCGCCCGTTGTGGAATAGTTCGATGCTATGGATTTTATTTCTCACGTCCGGTTTGTCTGCCGCCGCCGCGTTTGTCCATCTGCTAACGACGGACGTGATCGAGCGCGAAATTTCCGCAAAAGCGGATAATGGCTTTTTAATTTTTGAATTGCTGGTTTTAGCGTTTTTTATTACAGGCATGCTGACGTCTACGCAGGCGCATCAGGATGCCATTCATTTGATTTTGACCGGAGCGTATGCCTCAGTATTTTGGGTGTTTGTCATTTTTTCAGGAATTGTTGTGCCTCTCATTATTCAATTGCTGGCAGTTAATCATAAAATCAAGCATACCGCGATTGCCCCGATTCTTGTAATTTCAGGCGGTTTGATATTGCGGTTTGTAATTGTGTATGCGGGGCAAGTCAGCCATTGGGCCGGGATGTAGCGGCGGGGAAGACGGCCACGGAGACGGAGTCACAGAGGAAATTTATATTTAGAAAAGGAGTGAACATGTCATTGGCGTTGGATGAAAAAACTGCAATGACGAAAGAAGAAATAAAAGCCAAGCCGTACTGGAATCCGTATTTATCCGGAATTGGTTTGGGTTTGGTTCTTTTATTGTCTTATGTCATTATGGGGCGCGGGCTGGGCGCGTCGGGCGCTTTTACGACGACGGCGTCCGTTGTCGTCGAAACGATCGCACCGGATTATGCCCGCAATAATGAATTTTATTCAGAATATTTAACCGATGGTACGCGAAGCCCATTCAAAGATTGGTTAGTGTTTGAAGTGATCGGCGTGCTGGTGGGCGGATTTATTTCAGGCGCGCTGGCTGGCCGCATCAAGAGAACGGTCGAGAAAGGGCCGCGTATTTCGACGAAAATGCGCTTTGTTTTTGCGTTTTCGGGAGGCATGCTGATGGGCATCGGCGCGAAGCTTGCGCGCGGATGCACGAGCGGCCAGGCCTTGACGGGCGGCGCCATTCTTAATGTCGGGAGTTGGGCGTTTATGCTGATGGTTTTCGCCGGCGCATACGCGTTGGCTTACTTAATGAGGAGGCAATGGACATGAACGGACCATTTTATAAATACGGAATGTTTAATGAAGAGATCAGCCTGATCGTTGCATTCGTGATCGGCATCGGGTTCGGATTTTTTCTGGAACGCGCCGGTTTCGGCAGCGGAAGGAAATTGGCCGCGCAATTTTATTTTACCGATATGAGCGTTTTGAAAGTGATGTTCAGTGCCATTGTCACAGCCATGCTCGGCGTTTTCTTTTTGTCGTGGATGGGATTTCTCGATCTGAGTTTGGTCTACGTCAATCCGACATTTTTGTTACCACAAATCGCCGGTGGATTGCTGCTTGGAATTGGTTTTGTCATCGGCGGTTATTGTCCTGGAACATCGGCGGTTGCCTGCTCAACAGGCCGGATTGATGCAATGGTTTATATCGGAGGAATTTTCGCCGGGATATTCTTATTCGGATTTGTTTTTCCATTGTTCAAGGATTTCTATTATTCTACGCCGATGGGATCGATCACATTGCCGCAGTTGTTCAATATTTCATATGGCACGTTGGTCTTTACGGTCGTTTTAATGGCCGTCGGAGCATTCGTGATGGCGGAGTGGGGAGAAAAGAAAATGGCGCAAAAGAAGGGAGCCGAATTATGAAATGGAATATTCAATGGACGTTGAATAAACGCCTGGCTGCAACGGCATTGTGTTTAGGTTTTCTTGCACTGATTGCAGGTAATCCGCATGAAGGCGGCCGGTACGAGATCGATTCGCGCGAACTCGCGCTTATCGTGGACAAGGAAATCGATCATGTCGGCGCGTTGGAATTGGCCGATTGGATCATTCAGAATAAAGCAGACTATCGGTTGATCGATTTACGTTCGGAAAAAGAATTCAATGAATACAACATTCCTACATCTGAAAATACAACGCTGACCGCGCTCGAGACGTATCCGATATTACGTAATGAAAAAATTGTTTTGTATTCCGACGGGGGCATTCATTCGGCCCAAGCGTGGTTTTTGCTTAGAGCTAAAGGCTATAAAGGCGTGTATATCTTGCGAGGCGGGTTGGAAGAATGGAAAGATCAAATATTGTTTCCGCGCATTGCAGAGAATGCGACCAAAGAAGAGCTAGCGGCATTCGAAAGAATCAAAGAGATCAGTAAATTTTTCGGCGGAACGCCGCAGACGGGAAGCAACGAAGCGAAATCGGATGTTTCAATCGCGATGCCTAAATTAGAAATGAAAACGCCGGCAAAGCAGGGAACAACGGCCAGGAAGAAAAAGAAAGAAGGATGCTAATTTCTGCGTCGGTCAAGGTCGCTGATTTTTTTGTCCGTTCCGGTTGATTTGAGGCCGGCAAAAAAATTCAGATGCAGATTGTTTTCGATATCGTCGTTGTCCATTTTGAATGAAAAATCGGGCGCTTTGAACCAATTCAAACAACATTTTAATTTTTTAGTAAATGCAATCATGCTGATTGTTTCTCTATCTTTGGATTATACAAATTTTGTTTGAGAAATTTAATAATGCTTTCCTTATAATTTGAAAATTCATACAGATTCCGATGCGTTCCATCCTCAAGTACAACCTGCTCTTTTATTTTTGAACTCGCCGAGCTCCATAAATTTTCAAAATGATCGAATTTAAATAATTCATCTTTCCTTCCATGAGCGATGAGCACGGGCATTGTGATTTTCCTGATCGAAGTACCCGGCGCCCATTCGTGTGGATCAAAACTGAAACGCCATTTCCAGAATAAAAAGAACAATGAACCGAACGGAAAATAGGGGAGATGCCGTGCGCCCAACATGTCGCGTATCATCGATTTGAACAGCGCAAAAGACGAACTGGCAACGAGGGCGCGAATTTCAGGATGGCGCGACGCAAGAGTAATGGCCGTCGCTGCGCCCATGGAATGGCCGAAAAGCGCAATGTTTTGGGAATCTATGTCGGGACGCGTCCGGAGATAGGCGATCGCACTCTCGGCATCTTCCGTAAAACGGATCAGATTCATGTACTCGACCGGATCGCTATCGCCGTGACCGCGAGCGTCATACAAAAATAGATTAAATCCATGATCGTACAAATATTTAGCGTGAGGTAACATGCCTTGTGCATTCGATTCCCATCCGTGGAGAAGTACAACCAGCGGAATTTTTTCTGATATCGAGTATCCGGGCTGTTTGATCATCCATCCGTGAAGATTCATACCCACACTGGGAAAATACACTTCTTCAAAAGGCAATTCGTACATGTCGGGCGATTTATTTTTCTTCCGGTGCATCGGTTTAAGCGAGTAATGCGACATCACGTAACTGAAAACAACGATCAAAACGATGACGCTCACGATGATAATTCCTAGAAGGTTCATACCGAAATTCCTGTTTTTAATGTAAAAACTGACCGATTGGTCAAAGTATTTTTAAAAAAATTTATGGTTTTAAATATAGACGCACCGCTTCCAAAGCGGTTTTTCGGTACATCTCGAAAGTTTCCGGCTCATCGAACAGCCAACGAATACACATGCCATCGAGTAGCG
This sequence comes from bacterium, assembly GCA_013359335.1. Classification (GTDB taxonomy): domain Bacteria; phylum CLD3; class CLD3; order SB21; family SB21; genus JABWBZ01. The sequence continues at coordinate 6,657 of JABWBZ010000115.1, read as the reverse complement.
AGCGTGTCAATGCGGCGGATGCCGCTAAATCGACTTTCCGGAAAACCTTTTTTTCCATACCCTCTTTGACAATCTGATCATGCAACTGGCGGCATTCGCCGAGATAATAAATGTTAAATTTTTTAAACGATTCGTTGTGAGAACTCTGGCTCAGGAAATCTAAATACACTTTATAGAATTCACGGTTTTCATGAATGCCGACAAAAGCTGCACTGACAAATCGATCGATTTTTTCCTGCGGAGTATTGACTTTGCTTACTTCGACGCGCGTATACCGTTCGATTTTATTGACCAGCCATTCAAGTACACTCAGAAATAAAGCTTCTTTATTTTCAAAATAATATAAAATAATACCTTTACTCACGCCGGCCCGATCGGCAACATCCTGTAAAGTCAGATTGGTAAAGCCTTTCTCACCAATCAGTTTATAAGTTGTTTTGATGAGATGTTTCCGTTTTTCCTGTTCTTTGTCTGCAACAGCAAGCATATGGTCTACTTGATAGGGTTTACAAAAATTGACTGATTGGTCAATTATAAGGTACAGCTTTGACGATGTCAAGTAAATTTTTAAAGTATTGGTTCGAAAACTGGACGTACAGTGTTGAGCTTTATTACAATTTCCCGATTAGGGTGTTCAATAATTCAACGCATGTAAGTCTCTGCATTGCTGAATTTTTGTATAGATTTTTCCAAAACGATTTTATCCTGTAGAGTTGTTCAACAACATCTATCGATGCGATATTCGGCATTACCACCATCAAACGCTTTATTTTATGACATTTGCAGGCACTCTGTGAAATTGGCACACGAATTGACTGATTAATGGTTGCAAAACCTATGAAAGGAGGCGTCTATATGGTAGCATTATTTGTGGTCTTGACGTTCATATTCTTCATCATCCTTGATATACTGATCACCAAGGCTCAAAAACAAACACACCCTGCGTTGAGCAGCGTGTACAATGCGCCCGTATTTGACCGGCACAGCCTGGTCGTTCCGAGCGAAGTATTTCTTTCGAAGGGACATACGTGGGCGAAAGTGATGAGGGATGGATTTGTCAAAGTCGGCATCGACGGTTTCATTGCAAAAGCATTGGGGCGTCTTTTTGTGACGCATATGGTGCCGATCGGGACTCGCGTTAAACAAGGCGACGTTATTATGCTGGCCTGGGTCGGACGCAGCAATCTGCAGTTTCGCTCCCCGGTGGACGGCGTGGTCGAATCGGTCAATCCGGAATTGACCGGCGTCGGTCTTAAAAACGGTTACAGTAAGCAATGGGGTGTGATGATTCGTCCGACGAACCTGATGGATAATATCCGCAGTCTGAAGTACGGCCAGGAAATGACGGATTGGATGCGTACGGAATTCAATCGCCTCAAAGATTTTCTGGGCTCGCACACTCCTCAGGTTGCGATGGCCGGTGTGACAATGCAGGATGGCGGCACTGTGATGGAAGGCGCCGTCAGCATGATCAATGACGAAGGCGTCAAAGATTTCCAGAACGAATTCTTAACGATGTGAGGGTAACATGGCAAAGCAACTTGGACTTCTGTTTGATGTGACGATGTGCGTCGGCTGCGGCGCGTGCTATGAAGCGTGCAAAGCGCAAAATGAATTGCCCAAAACCAACGACGAACCGCTCAAAGATCATTTGTCTTCCGAAACGTATACGGTGGTCGAGCAGTACGGCGACGTCTACACGCGCAAAATGTGCATGCACTGTACCGATCCGACGTGCGTGTCGGTGTGTCCGGTAGGCGCATTCGAGAAAACGGCACTGGGGCCCGTCTTGTACGATGCGGACAAATGCATCGGCTGCCGTTATTGTATGCAAGCGTGCCCGCATCGCATTCCGCGATACGAATGGAGCAGCATGAATCCGCGCGTTCGCAAATGCAGCATGTGTTATGAACGCGTGAAGGAAGGGTTGCCGACGGCATGCGCGGAAGTATGCCCAACGGGCGCCACACAGTTCGGCGAACTCGACGAATTGATCGCGATAGCGAAAAAAAGGATCGAAGACAATCCGGATACTTATTATCCGCATATTTACGGTCTCGAAGAAGCGGGCGGAACGAACGTGCTGGTTTTGTCACCGGTGCCGTTCGAGCAACTCGGTTATACGGCGAATTTACCGAACAAACCTCTGCCGACGTATACGATGGCGGCATTGGACAAAATTCCCAGCGTGGTCGGCATCGGCGGCGTCTTCCTCGCCGGCATGTTCTGGCTGACCAAACGGAAAAATGAAATTGCCCAGGAAGAACAAAAAACCAACGGGAATAACAGCCATGAAAAATAATCTTATCAAAGCGCTGACATCCAAAATTACGTTTTGGAGTTCCGTAGCGGCGGTCATCGTGGCTGCGGGTTTGTATTCAACTTTTCTTCGTTTTACTCAGGGACTTGGCGGTGTGACCAATTTAAATGACGCCTTTCCGTGGGGGCTGTGGATCGGTTTCGACATTTTATGCGGCGTCGGTCTGGCGGCCGGTGGATTTACGATCTGCGCCGTTACGCATATTTTTAACATTGAAAAATTCAAACCGCTCACGCGTCCGGCTATTCTTACGGCGTTTCTAGGTTACGTGATGGTTATTGTCGCATTGATGTACGATCTAGGGCGGCCGTGGGCGATCTGGCATGCGATCATCATGTGGAATACGCATTCGGTAATGTTCGAAGTCGCGTGGTGCGTGATGCTGTATACGACCGTATTGTTTTTAGAATTCAGCCCGATCATGCTGGAAAGATTTCGCATGAAAAAAACACTGCGCGTACTCCGGATGGCTTTGATTCCAATCATGATTGCCGGGATTTTACTTTCGACGTTGCATCAATCGTCGCTCGGATCACTGTACCTGATCGTTCCGAATAAAATGCATCCGCTCTGGTGGTCCATGCTTCTGCCGGTATTTTTCTTTTTGAGCGCCGTCAGCGTCGGATTTGCGATGGTCATTTTTGAATCGTATCTGAGCGCCAAGGCATTCAATCACGGATTGAAACTTCCGTTGCTGAGTCAGATTGCCGGCGTGATGAGCGTCGTGCTCGTTGTTAATCTTGCTGCCAAATTCATCGATATGGCGTACACCGGCGATCTGCCGTATTTATCCGTTATGGGGCCGGAAACGTATTTATTCTATCTTGAGATTCTGATTGGAACTTTAATTCCGGTAGCGATTCTTAGCGTTAGAAAATATCGCGCCAGTAATAAATGGTTGTATATCGCGGCGGTGTTGACGGTGGCGGGATTTGTACTCAATCGCATGAATGTCAGCGTCACGTCGCTGGAAGCGTCGTCGTCCGTGCCGTACTTCCCGACGATTTATGAAATCAGTATTACGCTGATGTTGGTTGTGCTCGGTATGTGGGCGTTTAAGTTTATTGTACGAAACTTCCCGGTATTCGAAGCGCACGAAGAACAACCGAAAATCATCGTCGACGCCAAAGCTTTTCGCGAATCGGGATGGGCGATGCAGAATAAGTAATTAATACAATGCCGTTGTAATCGGCACGACATTAATTTCCGTGCCAAAGTCAAATCAAAAGAAACGGCTATGAAATCATTATTAACAGATATGAAGTGCGTGTGGATGACGTCCAATGTCGTCGACTATAAGTTATGCGACCGCGAATTCGACTGCGAACATTGTCCGTTTGACAAAGTCATGCGCAATCGTGCGAAAGAAATGGCACAACCTGAACGCACCGACCTGATCGATCCGATTCTCGACTACCTCCTGAAAGAATGCCATTACAAACGTTATATCTACCTGCAGCACAATCTCGCTCTTCGCCGACGCGCGGAAAATCGCTATGAAATGGAAATCAGTCCGATTGCGCGCCGGTTGCTGGAAGACGGGTGCTCGGTATTTGCATGCAAGGCGGATGAAAAAGTCCGATACGGCCAGGAGTTTATGGAAATCGTCGGCGCGTGGGGGCGCGTGCGTGTGAAAGCGCCGATGGATTTCACGTGCGTTTACCGGCGTGAAGATGATCCGTTTGCCATCGGTACGATCGAGTCGCAACCGGATGCCGTGGCACAAGCGCGGTTATCGCCGCACTCGTGGCAGAAATCGCTGATCGATTTATCGCGTATGCTGAGCCAGTTCCGGCTCGCGCGGCCCAACGTTGGAACGACGATGCAGGACGGAGGCGCTCGTATTCAATTTTTATATCAATATATCGGCGCCGATCATTATCTGAAAATTCTCAACCGGCTTTTTAATGATACGGGTTGATAATCGCCACAAAAAAGCGCAAAATTTTTTTATTAAAAACTTGTACGCTTTCTCAGTTTTTGAGCTTTTTCGCGGCTAATTTTTCTTTGGTGACATTCGAGGCGCGGGTTGAAATCATTGCCACAAAAAACACAGATTTTTTTTTACATATTAACTCTTTCTTAGTTTTGCGCTTTTTCGCGGCTAAATTTATTCGTGAAATTCGTGGCTGACCTGGAATTGTAGAAAAATTCATCAAACGAAATTGAGACGCATTCCCAATAAACTGTATTTTGTTTAGTTGCATCATTGCCATTCGCTGCGAATGTCGGTAACTTGGATCGGGGCATCCGGAAGTGGGTCGGTTATGGCAGTCCGCCTTCGAAATACATTGAGCTTCAGGTTAATCGTTGTTATATCGCTGATCTTGCTCGCTAACCTCGCTATCTACACGTACATCACGGTCTCGCGGCTTGAGACCGATCTTACTCGAACCTATTCACAAAATGTTTACGCCACCAGCGACGTGATTAAAAAATCCACACGCTACAGCATGTTGCTCAATCGCCGCGAAGACGTTCATGAAATTATCAAAACGGTCGGACGCGAGGAGAATGTTGAAAAAATACGCATCTACAATAAACAAGGTACGATTATTTTTTCAACGGACACGACCGAGATCGACCGCGCCGTCGACGTACACGCCGATGCGTGCGTGATGTGCCACAAAGAAGATCAGACGTTCGCACAGGTGCCGCTGACCGAACGCATCCGCGTGTATACCACTGGCCGTCACCGCTTGCTGGGCCTGATCAATCCGATAGAAAACGAACCCGAATGTTACAACGCGAATTGTCACGCGCACACACAAGAACAAAAATTACTCGGCGTGCTCGACGTGGTGATTTCCGTGGATCAATTGGACCGCACGATCGAAGCGAATACGCGCGCGATTATTATAACGTCGGCGCTGGCGCTCATTGTGATCGCGCTGTGCATTGCGCTGTTCATCACGTTGTATCTCAATAAGCCCATTCGCGAAATTACCGATGGCCTTGAAAAACTCGGGCACGGTCAATTGACGCATAAAATTCCGGTGCGGTCGCAGGATGAATTAGGCGAGATGGCGAAAGAGTTCAATGACATGTCGTACAAGCTCGATCAGGCGTACAAAGAAATCAAAGACTGGTCGGAAACGCTCAACGAAAAAGTTCAGCAGAAAACCGAGGAACTGAAAAAAATTTACGGCCAGGTTATTCAAATCGAAAAACTCGCTTCACTCGGTAAATTATCCGCTACGGTGGCACACGAACTCAATAATCCGCTCGAAGGCATTCTGACCTATTCCAAACTAATTGCCAAAAAATTATCGAAGCTGCAGCAAAACGGCGAGTATGAAAAAATTCTGGAGTATTTATATCTCATCGCGGACGAATCGTCACGCTGCGGCAAGATCGTGAAAGATCTGCTGCTATTCTCGCATCGCGATGATGAACAATTCGTCGAGTGCGACGCCGCGGCCATCGTCGACAAATGCGCCACGCTGCTCAATCATCATTTTGAAATACATAACATCACGTTCGAGAAAAAAATCAGTGCTCCGGTTACGCTCATGTGTAATCCGCAGAAGATCGAACAGGCATTGATCGCGCTCATGATGAATGCGATCGAAGCCATGCCGGCGGGCGGCCATTTAACGGCGGAGATCACGCGAACGGAAGACACCGGCATTCTGCGGATCCGGGACGAAGGCACAGGCATCGCGCCGAAAGATCTGCCGCATATTTTCGAACCTTTTTACACGACCAAAGACACCAAAGGCACGGGGCTCGGATTGGCCGTCGCGTACGGCATCATCACGCATCACAAAGGACGCATCGACGTCGAAAGCGCGTCCGACAAAGGCACCGTGATGGCGATTGCCCTGCCTTTACGAAAGAAAGCGAGTTGAGGAGTTATGGCAACGCAGGCAAGAATCTTAGTCGTCGACGACGAAAAAATCGTCCGCGAATCGCTGCACAACTGGTTTGAGGAGGAAGGTTATTACGTCGAAACCGCCGACAGCGGCGAGGCGGCCCTCAAAAAATTCGAGAAAGGAAAGTGGGATCTTTTTCTCGTCGATATGAAAATGCCCGGCATGAGCGGTCTGGAACTTCTCAGCAAGTTCCGCGAAGCCGACGCCGATGCGATGGTCATCATGATCACCGCGTTTGCGTCCGTGCCCACGGCCATCAAAGCGCTCAAAGACGGCGCCTACGACTATATCACCAAACCCATCGACCCGGACGAACTCAGCACGATCGTGGAAAAAGCCATTCGCCAGAAAACCGTGCAGATGGAAAACGTGATGCTCAAAGAAAAAATCGACGAGATTATTCGTCCCGACAATCTCATCGGCGAAAGCCCGCAGATGAAAAAAATATTCGAGCTGATCAAT
>JABWBZ010000399.1 GCA_013359335.1 bacterium | reverse complement strand
CTAAAAAAAATTAAAATTAAAAACCCGAATTGTAAAAGTATTCTACAATTCGGGCTTCAAATAAAAGAATATAAATAACTTACGATTTTAATTCATCCTTTTCTGCTTGATCAACTCATACACCTGATCGAGTTCCGCTGGAATGCCGGCCGTCATATTTTCGGATCCGGTTTCAGTAACCAAAATCGTGTCTTCCAATCGCATGTGAATTTTTTTATCACGGAATTCAATGATCGGTTCGACATTCAAAACGACTCCGGCTTTCAGAATCACGTCGTCAGTAGCATTTTTTACGTCGTGAACCGAAATACCGATGAAATGGCCGATGTAACGTCCCAGCGCAAGAAATTCATTTTCATAGCCGTATTTTTTGTAAGCCACTTGTGCCGCATCTTTGAGTTCTTTGATAGAAACGCCGGGTTTCATTTTCGCAATGATGGCTTTACTCGCTTCGAGAATACATTGATACATTTTTTCTTGCTCGGCTGTGAACTTACCTGACACCGGCCACGTGCGCGTAATGTCGCTGGTGTAATAATCGTAATCGCATCCGTAATCCATCAGCACGATATCACCGTCTTGCATCTGGCGGTTGTTGTCGCCATAATGCCACGTGATCGTATTCGGTCCCGACGCGACGATCGGCGTGAAGGCTTCCCGAGCGCCGTTTTTTCTGTACACGTAATGCGCCGCCGCTTCGATTTCATATTCGTACATCCCCGGTTTGACTCCCTTCATCGCTTCTTTGAAACCTTCGGCGCCGATTTTTCCGCTTTTACGAAGTCGGTCGATTTCGTAAGCCGACTTGACCCAGCGTAAATCGTCAATCATCGGCGTGACGTCTTCGACTTCAAGATTCGGAAACATTTCACGCAATCTATTGATGCCTCGCCGCATCTCGGAAATCCCGCCGAAAACCGGGTGAGACATGCCGGACATTTCTCCTTCGAGAATTTCATCGCGCGCTTTTTGCAATTCATCCTGCGCGCCGGTCGGCAAGTACATTTTTTTAGCATTGCCGGTCATAAACAACATGTAAGTATAAAAGCTCTCGAGCGGTAAGACGCCAAATCCATATTTCTCCGCCGCTTTTTCTTCATTACGAAGTCCGGGGCCTTCGATCATGACTTTGATCTCAGACCTATTACCTGCAAATACAGCCGACGTTTTCGACATACCGTTAATCACCAAAACAGCGTCCGATTCCTCCACGCCGGTGAAATAAAAGAAATCTGGCGATTGCCTGAAGTGCGCGGGATGCACGTGTTCGCGATTGGCAAAAATAATGGCGATACCGTCCGGAATTTTTTCGGCTAATTTGGCGCGACGCGCCGCAAATTCTTGTTTGTTGAAATCCTGTGCAAAAATATTGGTGACGCTAAGGCACAAAACCAAGAGAACAAAAAATACTTTCGACTTCATGAAACCTCCTAAATTAAATTTAGAATAACCGATTGCGCGCTCATTGTTCATTGTTAATTATGAATTGACTTAACGTTTTTCTACGGCGCCGCGCGTTCGGCGTTTCGGCGGTTTGATCGTCAACGTTTGTTTTTCTTTCACGCCGCTCGTTCCGATTTCAATCGTATACGTTCCGGCCGGCAGATAAAATTGCCCGTTAGGCGCCCGGGTTATTTCCCATTTTTTTCGTTCAGACGATTTGAGTTTTTTGTCGACATTTTTGAGATGTTTGTCGATCGAGACTGAATCAGCCGAAAGATTGTATTCAACATAATTCAAACCGGCTACGCACGTATCGACGATGGT
>JABWBZ010000114.1 GCA_013359335.1 bacterium | reverse complement strand
GGCGCTGTATTCGGCGGACACGGTGTTGAGCGCGATTGTGCCGGCGGGGACGAAGGCGCCGGATGCGAAGAAGGCGGCGTTTGCGAATCCGGATTTTTCGGCGGCGGATGTGTTCAAGCTGGCGCGGGAGTCGGGCGGGGAGGTGTTGGAGGCGGGGAAGGGGGAGGCGTTGGGGGAGATGGTGGAGCGGATTCGGACGCGGTACAGCCTGCATTATCGTGCGCCGGAGGGGGGCGTGGCGAGGTTCCGAAAGATTGAAGTGAGGTTGAGCGCGGGGGCGCGGGCGAAGTGGAAGAAGGCGGAGGTGCGGGCGCGGGCGGGGTATGTGGTGAGGTGAGGGGGTGACATGTGCCGCACATGCTTCTATGCTAGAAGCATGTCGAAGATGATCCAGATCCGGGACGTTTCCGAGGAATTGCACGGCACGCTCAAGGCGCGGGCGGCACGGGAGGGGATGAGTCTTTCCGATTACCTGAAGCGGGAGTTGCAGCGGACGGTGGCGCGGCCGACGATGCGTGAGTGGTTGGAGCGAGTGAGCACTCTCAAGCCTGTGGCGGCGAGCAAGTCGTCGGCGCAGATGATCCGCGAGGTGCGCGAGTCGCGATGATCGTGCTCGATGCGTCAGTGGTCGTGGAGTTGCTGAGGGGTGGTTCGCTGGCGGGGCGCATTGGGGAGGAATTAGTGTCGGAGGATGGTCCGATGCTGGCGCCGCACCTGTTGGACTTGGAAGTGCTGAGTGCGTTTCGAAACCTGGCGCACGGGAAACGAATGGACTCGCACCAGATGGGGCAGATCTTCGAGGCGCTGGCAGCGCTTCCGGTGGAGAGGTGTCCGCATCTGGGGCTTGCGGAACGGGTGTGGGAGTTGCGGCACAACTTCACGGTGTACGACGCGGCCTACATCGCTCTGGCGGAGGTTTCGGGGGGAACATTGTACACGTGCGATGCGAAGTTGCGCAAGGGGCACTTGGCGAGGGTGAAGGTGTTTGCGGAATGAAGAAGCGGGAGAGCGAAAAGACGAAGGGGCCAGAGAGTGGGCGCCTTACTCAGTCGAGTGCGGAGGAGCGGGACCGGCGTGGGGATTAGAGGTGGCCCGCGCGTGTTGCGGACGAGGCGTGAGCATGAGCTCGTGCCGCCTCTGATACGCTGCAACTGATGAAAGACCGGATGGATGAGGTATTGCGGCGGAAGGCGGCGGCGCTGGCTGGGGGCGGGCCGGAGCGGGCGGCGCGGCAGCATGCGGAAGGCAAGCTGACGGCGCGGGAGCGGATTGAACTGCTGCTGGACGAGGGCACGTTCGAGGAGATGGACGCGCTGGTGCGGCACCGTTGCCAGGAGTTCGGGATGAATGAGCAGGTGATCGAGGGCGACGGGTTCGTCACCGGCTACGGGCTGATTCATGGGCGGCTGGCGTATGTGTATGCGCAGGACTTCACGGTGTTTGGCGGGTCGTTGTCGGAGGCGAATGCGCGGAAGATTGTGAAGATCATGGACCTGGCGCTGAAGAACGGCGCGCCGGTGATCGGGTTGAACGATTCGGGCGGGGCGCGGATTCAAGAGGGCGTGGTGTCGCTGGGCGGATATGCGGACATATTTCTTCGCAATACGCTGGCGAGCGGGGTGATTCCGCAGATTTCGGCGATTATGGGGCCGTGCGCGGGGGGCGCGGTGTATTCGCCGGCGATCACCGATTTTATTATGATGGTAAAAAACACCAGCTACATGTTCGTTACCGGCCCAAATGTGGTTAAAACCGTGACGCACGAGGAAATTTCATCCGAAGATCTCGGCGGCGCCATGACGCATGCAACTAAAAGCGGGGTTGCGCATTTTGCGGCGGAAAATGAATTGGACTGTATCATGAAAATCCGCAAACTGATGGGATTTATTCCGTCCAATAATCAGGAAGATCCGCCGGTTATTCCGTGCGACGATCCTGACGACCGCTGCGAGGAATCGCTTAAAACGGTCGTTCCGGATAACCCCAACAAACCTTATGACATCAAGGACGTCATCAAAGCCGTCGTCGATCATGAAGATTTTTTTGAAGTGCATGAGGAATATGCACAAAATATTGTTGTAGGATTTGCGCGACTAGATGGCAGGCCGATCGGGATCGTAGCCAATCAGCCTGCGGTTTTGGCGGGAGTTCTGGACATCGACTCATCGTTGAAAGGCGCGCGATTTGTACGGTTCTGCGATGCGTTCAATATTCCGCTGGTCGTTTTCGAAGACGTGCCTGGATTTTTACCGGGGAGCGATCAGGAATGGCGCGGCATTATCAAACACGGCGCAAAATTATTATACGCATTTTGCGAAGCGACCGTTCCCAAAGTCACCGTCATTACGCGAAAAGCCTACGGCGGCGCTTACGACGTTATGAATTCCAAACACGTTCGCGGGGATATTAATTTTGCGTGGCCGACGGCGGAGATTGCCGTGATGGGCGCGAAAGGCGCCGTGGAAATTATTTTCAAAAAAGAAATTGAAGCTTCAGAAAACGCGCAGGCTATGGAAGAAAAATTGATCGAAGAATATAAAGACAAATTTGCCAATCCCTACAGCGCCGCCGAGCGTGGGTATATTGACGATGTGATCGAACCGCAATTTACGCGTCCGAAATTGATCAAAGCGCTCGCCATGCTCGAAAACAAAGTTGATTCCAATCCGAAGAAAAAACACGGTAATATCCCGCTGTAAATGAATGGAAGTACTAATTTCCAATTAGCAATTAAAACATACTTCTGTTTCGCCACTCTGTTTTAAGAAATACTCTGCTAAGTCATTGTTTTGGTAGAAAAATTGCTTGTAACTTCTCGTTGTTTCTGCTATATTTCAAGGTTAGTTACACAAGCACATTTTGTCAGCCTGTTCGACAATCTTCCTCAATTTTGGATGCCAAAAAATAATTTGTTCCTTCAAAAATTTGGTACCTTGGTTCTGGCCTCGACTTCGCCTAGACGCGCTCAATTGCTGCGACAAGTTGGTTTTGAATTCGATGTTTATCCCAGCCACGTTGATGAAGATTTCGATCATCGGGATCCCGTGACGGTAGCTCAATTACTGGCTGAACGTAAAGCGATGGAAATTGCAAAATCCATGCAAGATCGGATTGTTTTAGCTGCCGACACGATCGTGGTGCTGGACGAACATATTTTGAATAAACCGGCCGATCATGCCGATGCCCGCCGAATGCTAACCATGCTGAGCGGACGGACCCATCAGGTGTATACCGGCTTCTGCCTGATTCGTTTGAGCGATGATCGTAAACTGATTGATATTGAGCGCACGGATGTGACCTTCAGGCGTTTGACCAATGAAGAGATCGATTCGTATATCGCCGACGGCACGTGTTACGACAAAGCCGGATCGTACGGCATTCAGGATGCCAGCGCCATTTTTGTGGAACGCATTGACGGCGATTTTTATAACGTCGTCGGCCTTCCAATTACAAAAATTTATTCTCGCCTTAACCAATATTTTGTATGAAGATTAATTTCTTTAAAGAATTTGCCGATCAGTTAAAAACCATGCGGGAGGAACGCGGCGTTTCACTTCAGACGGTCGCGCTGGCGACGCGGTTGAATATCGAATTCTTGAAGAAAATTGAAAGCGGCAATTTCAGTTTCGCCTCCGACGTTTATATCAAAGGTTATCTTCGTAAATATGCCCGAGAACTCGAGATCGATGAGGAATGGGTCATGCGCCAGTATGATTTCATTAATGAAAAAATCGAATTTCTCGCCCACGACCATCATTTACCCGTTCCGGTGCTCCGCGAAAAGGCGGTTCATCAAAAAGAATTTATTCCGGAAATTTTAAACGCCAATGATTCCGCCGTGAGTCTTTTTTCGGATGAAATTCAGGCGATCGAAAAAGAACTGAACGCTCAGACTGTGTCGCCTAAATTGGATCGTGCGGTTATTGAAAAAATCGAAAAACAGCGCCGGATCAACGCCATTGTGATCGGCAGTTCGGTGATCTTGGTGCTTATCGCACTGTTGCAATTAGTTTTTGCTGAAGGAGCGGTCAAACCGGTGGAGGATATGGTCCTCAACGAGCCTCGTGAAACGGTTTCAAAAAAAGAATTGCTTATGAAAAGGGCGCGGCTGAATCTATCGCAACCGATTGTGCCGCCGAAAGAAAAGCTTTTACGCGAAGAATATGCCAGGAAATTATTAAAAGAACGGATTGAAATATCCAAAAACCTCGTCAATGAGCGTTCCGACCGGAAACTTCTGAAACCCATTCCGATCAAAGACGCGGCGAAAGATTTAGAACGTACGATTCAACAGTAAATTTCAAAAAAAAACTTTTCAGGTATAGAGGAGAACTAATGCTGAAGTATTTCAACAATCTCAAATTACGCGCCAAATTCATGATTGGCATATCGTCCTTTGCCGCGTTTTTTATGTTTGTCGTAACGCTGATTTTTACGATAAAGATGTACCAGGCATCGGTAGCCAATCAGGAAATTTTTCTGGAGAAGCAGGCTGATATTACCGCACAAAGTATCGGGCCCGGCCTGGATTTCGGCGACAAGGCTTCGGTGATGGATGCTTTTGCGCCAATAAAAGGTTCGCTTGAATTTATAATCGTATACGACAATCAAGGTGCAGCTTTTGCCACGCACTTTCGGCAAGGGCTGGAAGTGAAGGATGTAGAGGAATTGATCAAATCCAATACGGAACTTTGGAGAAAATCCGGGCGCGCGGACTGGCTTTTTGACGGCCCCAATATGCAATGCATTGTTCGTCCGGTTAAAAACAGCGTTGGTAATGAAATCGGTACGCTGGTGATGGCCGCATCCGACGATCCGATCATGTCCCAGTTGCGTTCGGATATATTTTTCAGCATTGGTCTACTGATTGTGACGGTGTCGGCAGGATTGGGCGGCGCGTACGCTTTCAGCAACGTATTTGCAAAACCGATTTCCACGATCGTCGAACGCCTTCGCGATATTGCAGAAGGCGAAGGCGATTTAACTAAACGCTTAGACATTAAGGCAAAAGATGAAGTCGGGGAATTGGCGCAGATGTTCAACTTGTTCGTCGATAAATTGCAGGACTTGATTCGCCAGGTGCAAACAGCGTCGACGCAAATTGGCAGTTCGGTGGAAGTCATCAGTTCAACCACTACTACCGTGGCGGATGGTGCGGATAAACAGTCCAATCAAGCGACGCTGGTGGCGGTCGCGGCGGAAGAAATGTCGGCGACGATCGTGCAGACCTCTTCCAATACGTCCGATGCCGTCAATATTTCAAAACAAGCTCACGACGCAGCCAAGCGCGGGCGTGAAGTCGTGGATGATACCGTACAAGGGCTCCAGCGTATTTCGTCAGTGGTGAGCGATTCGGCCAAAACAATTCTTGAACTCGGCAAAACGGTTGCCGAAATCGGTAAAGTGGTGGAAGTGATCAACGATATTACCGATCAGATCAACTTGCTCTCGCTCAATGCATCGATCGAAGCGGCCACGGCGGGCGAGTATGGCAAAGGCTTTGCGGTGGTTGCTGATGAAGTTAAAAAATTGGCCGAACGAACGTCGCAATCGACCACTGAAATTTCGCACATGATCGAATCGATCCAGAAAGCTATGGCCAACGCCATTCGCGCGATGGAACGCGGTACAAAAGAAGTCGACAAAGGCCAGGAATTGGGAGGCAAAACCGCGGAAGCGCTCCAGGATATTCTGCAGGCCAATAATCAGGTCATGGAAATGATTACCAATATTTCCGTTTCTGCACAGGAACAGAGCCACACCGCCGAAGAAATTTCCAAAAACATCGAAAACATTGCAACGATTACCAAAAATACCGCCGACGGCGTCAAACAAATCGATCAGACAACCGAAGCGTTGGTGACGCAAACCTCCGTGCTGAAAGCGTTGGTGGGTAGATTTAAACTTGAACAAAACGGCAACGGGCATGCGTCTTAGCGCGGCCAGGGCCAAAACGTCATTTTAAAAGGGTCTCTATTCATGACGGTTTATGAAAAATTACTGCAGGTGCGCGACCGGAAGGGATCGGGATATTTTGTACTCATCGATCCCGATAAAAAGTCCGAGAGCGAAACGTTGTCCATCGTTGAACAATGTGCCGGTGCGGGCGTGGACGGCATCTTGGTGGGCAGCAGCCTTCTTTTGTCGCAGCGATTTAATTCAACGATCAAGGCGATCAAGCAGCAATTTAATATTCCGGTTATTTTGTTTCCCGGCAGTACGATTCAGTTGTCCGAATTTGCTGACGCCGTTTTATTTCTGTCGCTGATCAGCGGGCGGAATCCTGAATTTTTGATCAGCACGCAGGTGCTTGGCGCTCCGATCATTCGCAAGATGGCATTGGAAGCGATCTCGACGGGATATATGCTGATCGAATCAGGCAAAACGACGGCGGCAGAGTTTATGAGTAATTCTAAACCGATCCCGCGCGACAAAAACGATATTGCCGTGGCGCATGCGATGGCGGGCGAATATCTGGGCATGAAAATGATTTATCTCGAAGCGGGCAGCGGCGCGATCCATTCCGTACCGGAAACGATGATCGAAGCAGTGAGCGCGTACGTACAAATTCCGGTTGTCGTCGGTGGCGGAATTAAAACCCCGGAGGAAGCGCGCAAAAAAGTCGAAGCCGGCGCATCGTTTATCGTTACCGGGAACGTGCTCGAAAGTTCAGAAAATCTTAACCTGATCAAAGAATTTGCGCAAGCCGTTCACTGGAAAGAAGAAAACAAGATGGAATTGCAACGATTCAGAAAGGTGAAGTGATTGAAGCGGCGCGCGTTGATTGTTTTTGCCAAAGAGCCTCAAGCCGGAAAGGTCAAAACCCGCTTGTGCCCGCCGTTTACTCATGAACAAGCCTGCGATTTGTATGGTGCATTTCTCAGCGACGCTTTTGAACAGTACAACCGCTTGTCTGAAACAATTAACATCGATGTCTTGGCGTACGTGGCGCCCGATAAAACATTTTTTCATGAATTTAAGCGCCATGCAAATGTCACAGGCCTATTTGAACAAACCGGAAACGATTTAGGCGAAAAGATGCGGCGAGCATTTGAAGAAGTGTTTGGCCAGGGATATCATCAAGCCGTGGTGATCGGCACGGATCATCCGACTTTACCGGATGCTCTTATTCATGCAGCTTTTGAACAATTGGATAAGCATGACGGTGTGATAGGCCCGGCCAGCGACGGCGGGTATTATTTACTGGGAATTAAAAAGTCACGCCATGAATATTTCGACGGCATTGCCTGGAGTTCCGATTCGGTTTTCGAAACAACAAAACACCGATTTGAAATAATGAACGAACGCTGTTGCGTTCTGCCGGAATGGTACGACGTTGACGATGCCGCATCATTGGAACGCATGATTAACGAAATGGCCGATCGGCCTGACGGAACAATTCCTAAATATACCTACGCATTTTTGCAGAAAATGGGCATGACTCTCAAATTTTCGGAGCGAACATAATGGAAGACAAGAAACGGATACGGCTGATTCACTTAGTTGCTGGAGAAAAAGATTACGCAATTGATCTAAGTTGCGTGCGCGAAGTGCTTCGTATGGTGTCGTTTAACCCAGTCAGTGAATTACCGGATTTTGTAGTCGGCGTAATCAACGTGCGCGGAGAAGTTTTGCCAGTCATTGATTTCATGCGCCGTGCGGGTTTAGGACACGGAAGGATCACGCTTCAGAGCCGTATTTTGCTGATGACGATCAAGAAAATCAATGTCGGCATGATGGTCGATCGCGTCAGGGAAGTGATCGAAGTCGATCCTTCGGCCATTTCTAACAATACGCTGGCCGATGTCGTGCTCAATCCCAAATATATAAAAAGTACGTTCATGCACCGCGATCGTATGATGATTTGGGTAGATATCGAAAAAGTTTTAACCGATCGCGAATATTCCGAATTGGAAAAAGGCCTTGATTATGCAACGTCTTGAGCCCCCGGCCATATCGAAGAAAGGCATAGTGAAAACTGCTCCGAAAGAAACTGAATTTACCGAGCGCGATTATACGCGTTTTCGTGATCTTGTGCGTATGCGCAGCGGAATTTATTTTGGAGAACGGAAGCGCAACGACCTGAAGAGCGGCGTTCTCAAAGCCTTTCATTATTCCGGCATGCATTTGCTGAGCGAATATTACGACGCGCTGGCTAACGGGTTTACCCACTCCACGCTTTTTAAAACGCTTATTTCTTTCCTGACAGTTGGGGAGACATATTTTTTCCGTCATTTTGATGTTATCGAAAAAGAAATTCTTCCAAGACTCGTCAAAGCGCACCATCACGATAAATCGTTGCGCATCTGGAGCGCGGGATGTTCTACGGGTGAAGAACCTTATACCGTGGCGATGGTGCTTCACAGCATTATTCCGGATTTAAAAAACTGGTCGTTGACGATCGTGGGTACGGATATTAATGTCAATTCGTTGTCGTATGCCAAGGAAGGAATTTACCGGCCCTGGTCGCTGCGATCGATTCCGGATTCCTACAAGAATAAATATTTTACTAAAAAAGAAGGCTTGTATTATCTCAATTCTGAAATTCGTTCGATGGTGCGTTTTGATTATTTAAATCTGGTCGAAGAATGTTATCCTGCAGCGGACAATATGACGATGGATTTGGATATGATTTTATGCCGTAATGTGACGATTTATTTCGAAGCGCAAACGACGATTCAGGTGATCAATCGTTTTTACGATGCGTTGAAAGAGCGCTCGTACCTGGCGGTCGGGCATGCAGAACCCAGCAGTTTGATCTATGACGCCTACGTTCCTGAAATCTATCCGGATGCCGTTTTATACCGCAGGGATTCGGCCGCCAAACGCGATTTGCATTATAAAACCGGTATCCGTATTCGGCGCGAAACCATGGAACGCGTCAAGCCGGCTTATTCGAAGTCCATCGCGCCGCATCTTGAAGATTTGCAGAAACAATTAAAGAAAATGCAGGACGATTTTGTCGCGATACCCAAACCTGAACCGTCAGTCATTCGCAAAAAACTTACTCAAAAAAGCGAAGAAATATCTCCCAAGATTGTGGAAGAAACGGATAAACGCCGCGGGCATGATTCCGAAGCTGAGTTGTTTGCAAAAGGCATTGAGTTATTTACTTTAAAAGATTTCAAAGGTTCACTCGATCATTTTTTACGATTACTCGAAGATTATCCATCGAATGGGCGCGCCGCTTATATGGTTGCGCATATACATGCCAATCTCGATAACGTGGCCGTAGCGAAAGAATACTGTTATCGCGCCATACATTTGGATTCGCTTTTGCTTGAGGCGTATTATCTTCTTGGCCTGATTTTTAAAGAAGAAAAGAATTTTGACGAATCCATTAAAATGTTGAAAAAAGCTATTTATATCGAAGCGAATTTTGCTGTCGGATATTATGAATTGGCTGTCAACTATTTCAAACTGGAAGATACCGTGCAGGCCCGCAAACATTTGAAACAGACTGAATCCATTTTAAAATCACTGCCACCGGATGAACGCGTCGGAGTGTTGGACGATCTCACGGCGCGTGAATTGCGAATGATGGTGAGTATGTGGGATAAATAAGAGAACACCATGACCGAGAAAAAAACCAAAAAAACTAAAAAAAACTCCGCTACAACCTCTGACGCCCTTGAGACCACTTTGCCAATTTCGGACAGCGCCGACACCGTCGAGCCGCAGTTTAAAATCCAGAATATTTTGAATAATCTCAATCCGCAGGAATACACGCCTTCGACCAACTGTTGGGAAGCCGTGCGGTGCGGACAAGAGCACACGTGCGAGGTTCCGAAAAATACTCATGGCCGGCAATGTTATCTTTACGATCACACATTTTGTTTCGGCGAGGACATGGGCCCTTTTCATATCAAAATTAAAACCTGTGTTGAATGGTGTCCGTTTTACAAATCGTTGATGCCTGAAATCGGCGCTACGTGGGTGGAAGCCCACCGGCAAATTGCCAAATTAACGGAAGATCAGGTAACGCCGGAAATAGAAGCGCGCATTTTGAAACAGCGGGCGGAACAGTTAAGCGCGGCCATTGCGGTGGAGGATACCGGAGAAAAGATTGAGGTATTATTGTTTCAACTCGGTCATGAATTGTTTGCCATTGAAGCTCAATACATTCAGGAAATTCGTTCTATCAGTGAAATTACTCCAGTGCCATGCACACCGGATTTTGTGCTGGGAATATCCACGATTAGGGGACACATTTATTCAGTACTGGATATTCGCCGTTCGCTCGGAGCGGAAGATACGCCGGTTACGTCTGACAGTATGTATATCCTGATGTC
>JABWBZ010000398.1 GCA_013359335.1 bacterium | reverse complement strand
CGCATGGGGCTCGACCGCAGCGTCATTGAACATGCCAAAGAAATTTCCGGGAGCGAATCGCAGCGTCTTGAAAATCTCATTCAGGATCTGCAGCAGCAAACGCGCGCCTACGATCAAAAATTGTCCGATATCGCACGGGAAAAATCCAGGCTGGACGGTTTGACAAAATTTTACGACCAACGCGCCGGCGAATTGAAAAAACGCGAGAAAGAACTCAAACAAAAAGCGCTTCTGGAAAAGCGCGAGCTTATCGACAACCTGAATAAGAAAGTTGAAAACGCTATTCAGGCAATCAAAACATCCCAAGCCGGTAAAGAAGAAATTCAAAACGCCAAAAATCTGCTCGGCGACGAAATTAAAAAAACATCGGATGAATTGGAAAGATTAAAGGATGCGCATGACGAATCTGAAGTTCAGGCCGAAGGAAAAGCCGGTGAAAGAGTATTTCTCAAATCGATGGGTTTAGACGGGACCATCATTGCGGAAGCCGATGATTCTGGGCAGGTGCTGGTGGCTGTCGGTAATTTAAAAATCAAAGCCACGATGGGCCAGCTTGTTAAATCCAAAGAAAAGAATCCAAAAAAAGAATTGTTGAAAGAACAGGTGCGCTGGGATACCGAAGACATCGGCAATGAAATCGATCTGCGGGGAATGACGGCCGAGGAAGCGATTTACCAGGCGGATAAATATATTGCCGATGCGCACGTGATGGGATTTCGCCAGGTTGCATTGATCCATGGCAAAGGCGGCGGCGTTTTGCGTAAAAAGATCACTGAATATTTGAAGAAGAATCGACGCGTACGCAGCTATCGTTTGGGGCAATGGGGAGAAGGGGACACGGGCGTAACGATCGTAGAATTGGCTGAGGATTAATTATCCCACAATCCTTTGTAGTAGTTTTCATAAAAAGTTGTCGCCGCCTCGATTACCATTTCCATTTTTTCAGCGGCGGACGAAGCAATCATTTGCTGCGACCGGTTGTGAATCGTATCGATAAAAAATTTTACGTCCGGTTCCGTATTGACCTGATCATGGAAATCGACGGCCAGATCGAATAACGCCGACAAAAAATATTCGTGATCGATTTCATCAAATAACAAACGCTCGATGAGTTTTCTCAACGTGCGCCTCAGAAGAAGTTTGCGGTTTTTCGGCGAAATGATTTGTTCGCCGGCGATATTTTCACGCATGCCGTAAATATAATTTCGCGTCAATTCTGTATCCGGCTTTCCGGCGATATCCATCAGATATTTTTCGATGTAATTTTTCCGGCTTTTTTTATTAGCCGAAACCATCAGCATCGGGACAGCCGTTTTTTTGAGTTCCTGAGCTGAAATGTACCCGAGCAAGAATTGATCGAGGATACGAATCATTTCTTTTTTGAAACTCTTATTTTTGTTTTCCGGAAGGCGTGGCATAGGCGGCTTAAGGTTTCATGCGCCAAATTGGATAATAAGCCCGCTTATCACCGATCAGGCGGGTTTCTCCGCTTCCATCGATGTTAATAATATAAATGTAACTCTTTGAAGGAGAAGTTTTTTTGGCGTAAATAAGCTTGGTGCCGTCGGGCGACCATGCGGGATCGTAATTATTGCCAGCCGATGTTACAGTATCCAGGCTGCCGCCATTGACATCCATCGTAAAAATGTGAAGGCTGTCGACTCCATTTTTCCACAGAGTCGAGTAGAATGAAATTTTATCTCCGTCAGGAGAAAAACGCGGACGTCCGTTGATCGAAGCGTTGTTAAAAGTAAGTTGTGTCTTATTGGAAC
>JABWBZ010000113.1 GCA_013359335.1 bacterium | reverse complement strand
ATGTTTGACATCGCCGGCATTAAAGCGCGGGCTGTTGATATTCCATGCCAAATCATAGCGCAGAATAAAGAAACCGACGAACGCACGCAAACCGAATCCATATCCGGCCCGAATATCCTGAAAATATTTAGTTCCGTCAGCGAGTTTTGGCGTATACCAATTGAATTTTTTCGCATTTTCCTGAATTTCGCCGAAACGATCTCGATATCCATAACTACTGCCCCATGCCGCTCCGACATCAAGAAAAGTTACGCCACGAATTTGCTGCAGGAACAACGGCAGCGGAAATCCAAGTTGTAAAAAATGTACGAATGGAAAACGGAATTCAAAATTCGTCACGACGTACCGCGTTCCTTGCAATTCATAATAATCGCTGCCGCGAACCGGTGAAACGAACGTCGCCAAAAAATCTTCGAACGTATTGACGATAATATCCCCGTTGGTAAAACGCGGCGCGATCCAGTTATCCAAGCCACCCACGAAAAAGCGCTGCGGATTCCGGCCATACGTTGCACCGCCGCTCGCTCTTAAAGCAAACGCGTAATACTTCTGGAACCAAAAATATTTCCGCAGATCCAATGCGATCGTCGTAAAACGGAGGCCGTTCGCGCCGTAGCCCGGGCTCGCTGTTACGGATAATTGTGCGCGTTGCCCGTCAAACGGGCCGAAATATGTGTTCAGTGAATTATCGGTTGTAAAAGCCGCTGTTATAATTGTATTATTAGAATGCCGCGTGGCGCCAAGCCCCGGAATATCATTTTTATCGATACCCAAATCATTGGCCACCGAAGTCTCCCGCGCTAATGTAAATTGCGTCACTCCGAGATCGAATCGGTTAAATTTATTAATCGGCCTTGATGCAAACAGCGAAGCGCCGTAATAGCGGTACCGGATAAAACTATCGGCATAACCGTCTGACGAATTCGGATCCGGCGGATCGACGAATTCATTAACATAATCCGTCGCAAAAGAATAAGCGGTATGGAAAGCGCTTATGCCGTAGTCCGTGCGTCGGGAAAAATTATAATAGGCGCCAGAGAAACTGCTGTTTTTAAGATCGAAAAATAAGTTAGTTCCAAAAATTAAACGATGGTCGCCCAACATATCGCTGAACGCAAGCTGCGTCGTTCCCTGAAATCCATAAAATGTATTGAAGCCGGCCGTGCCAAATACAAGATCGGGAGAAAATTTGATCCGGTATTTCCGGACTTTATAATCGCCGCTGTCGTCTTTGTAAATTTTTTCCGGAAGTTCGACGGGCGCATAGTCTTCCGAATCTTTACTGATGCCTTCGTTGCCGGCAAAAACATAACTGCGATAGGATACGTCTTGCTGGGTAATTTTTACGCCGGCTGAATCCACATACGAAGTACTGTCGCCGCCGAAAAATACGCTCGTCACTTCCTCCGCGTCTTTCTTAATTGCTTTGGATTTGCCAAGCCCTAATTCATCGCTCAACGTTTGCGGTAAATCATTATCTTTACGGAATTTTTTCATCGATATCGTAATCGGCAATTCAATTGCAGGAATCTCAAAAGGATTCTTCAATGTAAAAATATCGAAACCGCTTTTGTTGAATCCTGTAAACGCAACAATTTTTCCATCTTTGCTTAACGAGGGCTGGAAAATTCCGCTCAGCGTATTGGTGATCGCATAATTTTTCTTATTAGCAAGATCGGCCACATATAAATTGCTGACGCCGTTGCGATCGGAAGTAAACAGCAATTTCGTATTATCCGGTCCCCACTCCGGCCATGTATCGTTCATCTCGTCAGTCGTAACGCGTTCCATCCCGCTGCCGTCGCTATTCATCACATAAATATCCGTCTGGCGGTAATCAAACTCGCTCATTTTGAAATCCTCAGGTGGTTTACCCATGAAGTCACGCCGATCGGAAACGAAAGCGATTTTAGTTCCATCACGACTGAATACCGCCCTCGTATCGCTGAAAAAATCGTCGGTCAATTTAATTTTTTCTTTTTTCTCCAAATCAAAAACATAAATATCGCTTTGTCCGTGATAGATACCGTTGAAGACAATCCGCTTGCCGTCCGGGCTCCACGAGCCGCCGAACACACCCTCCAGATCGTCCCACTTGTAGCTGCTGATTTTTCCAGTTTCAATCTCAAGAATAGTCAACGCGTCTTTATCGCTCGCTTTGGCTGAAAATACCAACCTCTTTCCGTCAGGACTCCAGCCCATGCCGGGACTCAACCAGTGCAATTCCTCGAGACTGGGATTTTTTTCACCGGAAATAAGTTTTTTGATAAATTTTCCGTCGATAGACGAAATCAAATCGATATCGGCATAACCTGATTTATCGGTCAGGAATGCGATTTTATCACCCAACGGCGACAACGTCGGCGTGTAGTTATAAAAATTCCCGTCGCGGTCATGACGCGTCAATTGTTTGCCGATTTCTTTGACGGAAACCATATTGGCGATATCGGGGTAATAAATTTTGCGCTGATACATTGCCCATTTTTCAGAGAACTCATCGATCTTCATTCCAAACGTTGATTCAAACGATCCCGGCGCAGTTCCGGCCGCACGCATCTTCGTGACAAACTCCGCTACTTTTTCTTTGCCGTATTTTTCTTCCATAAATTTAAAAATCGACGGGCCGACCATGTAGGAAGCAAAACCGCCCATTTGTTCAATCATCGGGAGATAACCTTCCGTCACGGCATCACGGATAAACATATCCGACTGTGCATAGAATTGATCCTTACGTGATCCGTATTCGGCCAAACCCTCGGAAAACCAGTGTGGAATCTGCACACGAATGCGACCCGTTAAATATGCCTGAAACGAACCCCCGTACATGTAGTCATTCATAACGCCGTGCACCAACTCATGCTCGATCACATGCCGAAAATCCTCATACGAACCTTCGTACGGCAGCGTGATGCGGTTCTTAAAAATTTCCGTTACGCCGCCGATGCCTTCGGAATTGTATTCATCGACAACGTTCGTCTGCTGAAAATGGTTATGCGAGTTGTAAATAATAAACGGTACGCGGTTTTGTAATTCGTAATGTTTGAAATCGGCCAGAATGGACGGCAGCGCCTTTTCGGCCACGTCGGCAACAAATTTTGCAACCCTCTCACCGCCCTGATAAAAATAAATATCAAAATGTTCGGACTGAATAAACCGCCAGTTAAAATCTTGATATTGAACTTTATTTTGTCCGAAAAATTTTTGTTCTTCCTGCGCCGATAACTGCGTGGCTGCCAACGCAAACGCCGTCAGCAGAGAAAAAGCCCTCAGGAATTGCTTAAAAGAAACGGTAACCATGTAATCCTCCTTCAGAGGTTTTATGTAAAATTTTTTAAAAAAAATCAGTAATGATCGTTTCAGAATGGCCGGTAGAACTGCAATATTCAAATTCCCGAAAACGGGCTGGTAAGTTATAAAAAGGTGTCTACTAATGCAATAATTATAGTATAGTTAATCTCAAGTATAGTTCAATCTCAGGCTTATACAGGGCAATATTAATAACCTGAAAAAACAGGTTTTATTTCTTTAAACTCCGAAGTAATGGTATAGAAATCAATGCCCTATTCATGTAACCCGTGACTTAGACGTAAACCGTCTCAAAAAGTTAAGAAATCCAGTCAAAAAAAGATTGATCGAAAACCAAGAACCCTCTATATTGCAGGCGCTTTGTAACGGCCATGCGACGCATGGTTTATGAATTTAATTATTATAATGGAGCTGAAAATTAAATGGGAAATCGTACGTTAGCTATTTTGAAACCGGATTGTGTCCGGAAAAATCTCCAGGGTAAAGTTATCGCCAAAATTCAGGATGCCGGATTCAAAATCATCGCCATGAAACAAATGCGCTTGACTAAAGCGCAAGCCGAAGGATTTTATGCTGTTCATCATGCACGCCCGTTTTTTAAGGATTTGACGGAATTTATGAGTTCAGGTCCATGCGTGCCGATCGTGCTTGAGAAAACCAATGCCGTCGCCGAATTTCGCAAAACTATCGGAGCAACGGATCCTAAAGAAGCCGATCCCGGCACGGTTCGCCGTGAATTTGCCGACAGCAAAGGCGAAAACATCGTTCACGGTTCCGATTCCGACGACAATGCCGCGTTGGAAATTGCTTTTTTCTTCCATCAGGGCGAGTTGATCGCTAATCAATAACCTCATGAATGCCGAAATCATCATCATCGGTGACGAGATTCTACTGGGACTCGTCACCGATACCAATTCTGCCTTTATCGCCCGAACATTTGCACCGTTGGGGATCGCTATTCGGCGCATCACTAAAGTCGGCGATAAGATTGAAGATATAATCGGCGCGTTGCAACAAGTTTCTCCCGATTCAGAAATCGTGATCACTAGCGGCGGGCTTGGGCCGACGCACGACGATAAAACCCGCGAAGCCGTTGCGGCTTTTCTTGGTACTTCTTTACAGACCAACTCTGCAGCTTTGGATGAAATCAAATCCGCCTACGCACGCGCTAAAAGAACCATGACCGACGCCAATGCCGTGCAGGCATTGATTCCGACCGGCGCCGATTATTTATCGAATCAACTTGGAACTGCTCCCGGCATTAAATTTCATAAAAATCAGACGACGTTTTTTTGTTTACAAGGCGTACCGAAAGAACTGGAATCGATGGTCAAACACCACGTCGTTCCGTTTGTGAGTAACAAAGCCGGCAAAGAAATTATCGCGTACCGCACATTGCGCGCGACCGGAATTCCTGAGTCTGCATTGTATGAACACGTGAAAGAAATTATAAAAAATTTTAGCGATCAACTTGACATTGCTTTCTTGCCCAAGCTTGCGGTCGGCGTCGACGTGCGGTTGACAACATCCAAACGGATGTTGCCGGAAACAGCGCACGCTCTGATCGAAGATGCTCAGACGAAATTCATCAACAAAATTCATGAAAAATATCCGGCGGCTGTTTATGCCTTCGACGACGACACGATGGAAAACGCCGTTGCCCAATTACTTTTCAAAACTAAGCTGACCATTGCCACCGCCGAATCCTGTACAGGCGGGCTTATCGCGCACCGTTTGACCAATGTTTCGGGAAGTTCAGCATATTTCATGCAAGGCGTTACGGCTTATAGTAATGCGTCGAAAATGCAATTATTAAATGTCCCGGAAGAATTGATCCGTCAGCACGGCGCGGTCAGTGAAGAAGTTGCCAAAGCAATGGCCGAAGGTGTCCGCAAACTTGCCGGTACGGACATTGGTGTTTCCACGACCGGCATCGCCGGACCGACTGGTGGCACTTCTGAAAAACCGGTCGGGTTGGTTTATATCGGATTGGCGACGAAAAAAGGAACGCAAGTGATCAAACCATTGATCCTGCCATTTCCGACTGATCGGGTGACTTTCAAAGAACGTTCATCACAAATGGCTTTGAATGAAATCAGAAAATTTTTAATCAGTCTTTGAAAATCCACCGAACGATATTTCGCGGGAAAAATTGATCTATGACGATTTGCAAAGTTACAGGTTCGGTCGTATCGACTCACAAAAATGAACATCTGACCGATCACAAAATCATGATTGTCCAGCCGGTTGATCTCGATCAAAAGCCAATCGGCAGCGATATGCTGGCGCTTGATGAAGTCAGCGCCGGCGTCGGTGATTTGGTATTGGTGATGAAAGAAGGCGGTTCGGCGCGTATCGTATTCGATAACAAAAAACTGCCGGTACAAGCCGTAATCGTCGGCGTGATCGATGATTATCACGTCAAGTGATTCACACCGGAGATCGCAGAGAACGTTGAGTTGAAACTGATTTTAAACTGCGAATTTTTTTGAAATTTTTTCCTGAAATGAAGCATTTTGTAAATATAATTAATAATTTTTCTCCGCGCTCACTGTGAGCTTAGGTGTGAATATGAAAAAATTTATTGTTGAAGGCGGACATCGGCTGAAAGGAACTTTCACTCCTGCCGGTAATAAAAATGAAGCGTTGCCGGTTATTGCGGCCACGCTACTGACGGACGAACCGGTCATTCTCAAAAATATGCCGGAAGTCAGCGATGCGATGAAAATGCTGGAAATTGCTGCCGCCATCGGCGCCGACGTAACGCGTTTGGGTCCTAACGAATGGAAAGTGCAGGCCAAAAATATCAAAACGCACGAACCGGATTATCATCTAGCATCGGAAATTCGCGGATCGTTTTTATTTGCCGGTTCAATGCTCGGGCGTCACGGACGGGTAAGTTTGCCTTCACCCGGTGGCGATAAAATCGGCCGGCGCCGGTTAGACACGCACATCATTGCTCTTCAGGCTCTCGGAGCCAACATGGATCTCGGCCGGAAATTTTATAAAATGGATGCGGCAAAATTAACCGGCAAAGATATTTTTCTCGACGAAGCGAGCGTCATGGCAACTGAAAACGCCGTTTTGGCCGCCGTGTTGGCGGATGGCGAAACGATTCTGAACAATGCCGCAGGCGAACCGCACGTGCAAGGACTTTGCCGCATGCTCAATGCCATGGGCGCCGATATCTCCGGCATCGGAAGTAATATCCTCCGCATCCGCGGCGTTAAAAAATTATACGGTTGCGAACATACTATCACCAACGATCACATCGAGATCGGCAGCATTATCGGACTCGCCGCCGCAACGAAAAGCGAAATTCTCATCAAAAACACCAATCCCAAAGATATGCGGATGATTTTGCTCGTGATGAATCGTTTGGGCATTAATGTGGAAATTCGTGGCAATGATTTATTTGTTTCCGGTGAACAGTCGCTGGAGATCGCGTCCGACATGGATGGCGCGGTGCCCAAGATCGACGACGCGCCGTGGCCGGGTTTCCCAGCGGATCTGACGAGCATCATCGTGGTTTCCGCCACGCAATGCAAAGGCATGGTTTTGGTGTTTGAAAAAATGTTTGAAAGCCGGCTGTTCTTTGTCGATAAATTGATCACGATGGGCGCGCGTATTGTTTTGTGCGATCCTCACCGCGCGATCATTAATGGCCCTACGCCGCTGCACGGCGAACTTATTACCAGCCCGGATATCCGCGCCGGCATGGCGCTTCTCATCGCCGCGCTCTGCGCCGAAGGCACCTCCACGATCCAAAACGTCCAGCAACTCGACCGCGGATACCAAAACATAGACGTGAGATTGAATGCATTGGGGGCGAGAATTCGGAGAGAGGAATAATTAATTTTTATTAATCGTTTCTTTACTAGCTTTTTCAGATCGCGTCTACGGCGCTGAATTTATTTTTTCCTATCATTACTACAATCAGAACGCCTCTACGAGGCTTATCAAGGAGATAGTTCCGTAGGAGCCGTCTGTTTGTAATAATCAAAAATCATACCGATGTTGGCAACAACAACATCGGTCACGTCTACGGCGAATTTTGTTTTTCTTGCCATTTGTTACAATCGGGACGCCTTTACGAGACGGATAATAGCTCCGTAGGAGCTTTTCTGTTTGTAACAAACAAAATCGCCCATCTTTCAAGCTCCGAAGGCGCGGCCTGTTTACATTCACATTTTCGGCCTATTCTATCCATTCAAACAAATAACTCTCATCGTACTCAATTTCAAATTTCTTTAACAATTCAAGGTACTCCTCTTTGAAAGTTTTTTTTCTGTGATGATTTTTTTGATTAAGAATGTAATGAACAACGTCATGTATTTGGCTTTTTGAATAAGAAAATGCGCCGAAACCCGTTTGCCAATTAAATTGTCCGCGCATCCATTTATTTTTGTTGATGAAATTGGACGATCCTGCTTTGACGTCTCTTACCAAATCCGAAATGGCAATGTCCGGCTTAAGACCAACCAACAAATGGGTATGATCGGGCATACAAAAAATAGCCAACATTTTTTGACCGCGCTCACGGACAATTCCACTAATGTACTTTTGCAATTCTTCACGGCGTATTTCGTCTATCAGGTTTTGACGGCCTTTGACGGTAAAAACTATGTGAATGTAAATTTGTGAATACGTGTTCGGCATGTTCTCTTCTCTCAAT
This sequence comes from bacterium, assembly GCA_013359335.1. Taxonomy (GTDB): domain Bacteria; phylum CLD3; class CLD3; order SB21; family SB21; genus JABWBZ01. Next base: position 2,367 of record JABWBZ010000113.1, on the reverse strand, counting down.
TTTGCTTTCATATTTTCTCATAATTCAGATCGCGCCTACGGCTTATTTTTGTCATTTCTGCTACAATCAGACCGCCTCTACGAGGCTTAAATTCAAATGCTGATATGAATCCTTTTTTGACGATAAATTGTAGAACTTTGGCCAACTTTGCAAACTGAAATTTCAATACCGTTGGCAAAATCCCATGCCAATTTGTCAAACCAATCTCTCATCCTCCCTAACTCAAAAAATACAATAAATTAATCCTTTTTTTGCTTGACTTTAAGGGCAAAATCCTTGAACTTGATCTCAAAGTGGGTTAAAGTGGGTTAAACCTTTAACCCTTATTAAAACAGTTGCTGAGAGCATTCGCAGATGGCGTCTTTCAAAGGAACATATCTCCACACGCTGGATCCGAAAAACCGGTTTAATATTCCGGCGAAAATGCGGGGCTGCTTTACGCCCGACGATAAGGAGACCGTTATTCTAACGCGCGGTTACGAACGCTGCATTTACATTTATTCGTTTACCGAATGGCAGCGGCTGGAAGATAATCTACGTACGCTGTCGATCATGGACGGCGATGCGCGGAAACTCATCCGTATGATCTCCGGTAACGCGCATGAATGCGAACTCGACAAACAAGGCCGCGTCATCATTCCTCAGCCGCTTTTGTCTTTTTCGAATATTGAAAAAGATATCGTCGTGATCGGCATGCTCAACTGGATCGAAGTGTGGAATCCCAAAATGTACGACGAGACGCACAACGGATTCGATCTCGAAAAAACCGCCGCTCAAATGGTAAAATTCTGACGCCCTCGAACGGACGCCATTAAAATTTTCGAACATGGCTTTGGTTCACGACCGGCCATCATGTCTATGAACGATACGTTCTATCATCTTCCTGTTCTTTTAAATGAATGTATAGCAGCGCTGAACCTGAAGGCGGGCGGCTTGTATGTCGACGGCACGCTTGGCGGGGGCGGACACACCGAAGCTATTTTGAAACACGAACCTCACTGCCGAGTGCTGGCGCTCGATGCGGATCTCGACGCGATTCGATTTGCAACCGAAAGGCTGAAACCTTTTGGCGATCGCGTAACGATCCGCCAGTCGAATTTCCGACAATTTCGTCAAGTGGCGGATGAATTAAAAATCACGGCTATCGACGGGTTGCTTCTCGACCTCGGCGTTTCGTCATTCCAACTCGACGCATCGGCCAAAGGATTCAGTTACCGTCTCGACGCGCCGTTGAATATGCAGATGAATGATCATGAAAGCTTCAGCGCGTACGACGTGATCAACGGGTACGATGAAAAAAAATTAGCCGATATTTTTTTTCAGTACGGCGAAGAAAAAAATTCACGACGTATCGCCCGCAAAATAACCGAAATGCGCCGAACCAAACCGATTTCAACAACGGGCGAATTAGTCTCGATTATCAGCGCAACGATCCCTGAACGATTTGCTAAAAAAACCTTATCACGAATTTTTCAAGCTATACGGATTGAAGTGAACAACGAATTAGAAAATTTGAAAACGATTTTAACCGACGCGACGGCGATGATGAATTCCAAAGGACGTTTGGCCGTGATGGCATATCACTCTCTTGAAGATCGCATTGTCAAAGATTTTTTTAAAACTGAAGCGTCGAACGTTATCATGGACGAGAATTATCCGGAATTGTCAAAGGAAAAAACGCCGGCGCTCAAAATCATTACCAAAAAACCAATGGTTCCTTCAGAAAAAGAAATGAACGTCAATCCACGCGCTCGGAGCGCCAAATTACGCATAGCGGAAAAACTATGAGCCTTCAATCGTACCAAACTGTCACCGGCATGGATTTCGCCGGTAAGAAAAAAAAGATTTTTGAGGATACGACGTCGTCGAGCATCAATCCGCACCGCTACGACAAATACAGCAAACGGCCGGAAACGCGCGAACCGGAAGAAACGGAATTCAAAAAACCTCAACCAACGCCGCCGACGGTAGAGAAGAAAAACCGGCTGACGCCGAAACGTATGTTCATCTTTTTTGTCATTCTCGCGTGTTTGATGATCGTGTGGGTGTGGGAAGCCACTTATGTCCGGCAAAATTTAACCGAAATTGAAAAACTTAAAGATCAGGCGCTCGAACTCGAAAAAACCAACGAAGCCATTAAATCCGATATCGCGTTATTGACCACGTATCAGCGAATTGAAAAAATTGCACGCGAGCAATTGCGTTTAATTCCGCCTAAAGAAAAACCGGGTGTGATTCTGATCGATACGAAACAGGCGGAGATTATCGAAGAGGAAAAAAGTAAACAATAATGACCGAGTTGCCCCAAAATATCCCGGTCGATCCCGGCGTTCAAAGCAAGCTCAATCGTTTGAGGCTTTTGGCGTT
>JABWBZ010000397.1 GCA_013359335.1 bacterium | reverse complement strand
ATGAGACGACAGCTTCTTTCTTCCCAAAGATTTTGACACGATCAACTTTTCCATTTAATACGCTGTTGAGGGAATTCGGATGTGAATTTGTTAAAGTCATTTTTAACTGTCCATTAACAAACAGTTCTACTTTGCTGGGCTTGGTGCTCATAGTATGTTTCCTTTTAAGTTTACGGTTAATTATTGCGCTCAAGAGCTAACCACCCATTGCAAACAAAAAACACACCAATCAAACTGTTTATTGAAAAAATGGAACTAAGATACTCGCATTTGCCAATAGACTGTGAATAAATTTTTACGTGCAATACATTACTTGCATCTAAGGCGCTGTTGTTTTACTTCGCCAATTGCCATTCATCGGGCAATGTGCGGTCAATTTTCAGGCGTGACGATGCGCTGGCGATTTCCCATGCGGTCGCATATACCGTGCGTGCGATTTTCTGAATTTTCATGAAATCAATTTTCTCGATGGAGTCGGACGGCTCGTGGTAATCGTCATGCCCGCCCGCATAATAAAATATGATCGGAATGCCTTTCTGCGCGTAATGATAATGATCGCTGCGCGTGAAAAATCTTTCCGGATCGCGCACGTCGTCGTATTTGTAATTAAACGAAAGTTTGAGAAATGAATTATTGACGCGCTCGCTGATTTTTTCGAGGTCGGAACTCATGGCTTTGGAACCGATGAGGTAAAGTTCGTGCGGGCCAGTAAGGACAGGGTTTCCCGGATCGCCGGCTTTTTTACTCCGGCCGACCATGTCGATGTTGAGTTGCGCGACGATTTTGTCGATCGGGACGGTAGGATGTGACGTGTAATAATACGAGCCGAGGCAAACGCCGATTTCCTCGCCGGCATGCCACACGAAAAGAATCGAACGCTTGGGTTTCTGGCCTTTCGCAAACGCTTCGGCGATAGTGAGCACGCTGACGGTGCCGGAACCGTCGTCGTCCGCGCCGTTGTAGATTTTGTCGCCGTTGACTTCCGCGCCGATGCCGAGGTGATCGTAATGGGCTCCGATCGCGACATATTCGTTTTTGAGATCCGTGCCCTCGATCAGGCCGACGACGTTTTGCGTAGAACCCATTCCGGGCTGGAATGAGACTTTAATGGTAATTTTTTTGCCTGAAGTGAAAACAAACGATTCGGTGTATTTGCCAAGTAAACCCGCGCCGATGATTTCCGACGCCGAATGTTTTTCACCCGCAAAGATCGCCTGCAAAAGTTTCGGTCCGGCGTTAATGGCGATCATGGCATTTTTCTCAAGCGAAGGATTGCCGTTTTCCGTCGAGCGCCGCTCAAACTCACGCCAGTTGGTGGCGACATACATTCCCGGAACATATACGACGGCGAGCGCGCCACGCGTTTTGGCGGCTTCGTAAGGCATGATGAAGTCGGCGCCTTTTTTACCGGCGACGTTGTTCGGATCGAGTCCTTTGGGCGGATAACCACCGTGTGCGATGACGATCTTGCCTTTTACGTCCACGCCGGCGTACGGATCGATGCCGAGTTTCGGAAATATCCATCCGTGTTGCACGTACACGGCTTCGGCTGAAATCGTGCCGTCTGCAGTCAGATACGATTCGATGAATTCACCGAAAGGAAATCGCGCACCGGCGATCTCGCAATACGTTTCGTTTGGATTAATTTTATTGAGATACAAAGGAATCTTCTGAAAATAGCTTCCGTTGTCGCCGGCGGGTTTGACGCCCCACTGCGCCAGATTAGCCGCAATGTAAGCGGCGGCGAGATCGAGGCCGCGCGACGGCGTGTCACGCCCTTCGAGTAAATCG
>JABWBZ010000396.1 GCA_013359335.1 bacterium | reverse complement strand
ATCTTTATGCTTTATTTTATCATGCAGCAGTGTTGTGTATGCAAGCAGAAAAATCAGTCATTACAATGGCAGAAAATGAATTGATTAAAAAACTTGTTATTGATTTCAACTATCCAAGAGAACAAGCTATAGCTGGAATTAACAGACTTGTTTTATCGTCAAGGGATTCATACCTAACAGCTCCTGAAAATTACAATAATAGTGAAGTTTTCCCATGGAAATACAATCGGGAATTTAGTTTAACAAGAAGGTTTTTAGTGAGACATTCTAATTTAGATAAAAAAGATTTTTTGAGAAGTTTTTGGAAAAAACGCGATCCTAATCCATTTGACGATACCAACGAAGCATTAATTCAATATTTTAAACGTATCCATTACGCTAAAGCCATGTATCCAAAACCTCAATTCCCTGGATTTGACGACCGGGGACTGATTTATGTGAGGTTTGGAAGACCGGATTATATTTTTTATGGGAGCAGCGATGTCAATATTCGCGAAAACGAATCATGGATTTATTATCACCTAGAAGGAGGCCTGCATTTTGATTTTGTCCTAATCGGGACTTCCTATGAATTGCGCCCTCTTGGCGATGCCTCGATCATGACTCAAGCGATTATGGGTGAAAAGAAATTATCCGATTTGTACAGAGAACGAAGCCATCTGGATCCTTATTATACAAACATTCAATTTAAATTCGAAACGGGCCGCTACATTTCGTCAACGATTGAAAGCAGTTTTGAGTACCGGCGGGATTATGAAAAAATGCTGGAGTATTCTCAAAAACAATATTTTGCGTTTAATTCGTCCACAGCGCCCCTTTTTGTTAATACACGATATGCAACATTTAAAGACTCCGATCAGAAATCACGGTTGGATTTTTATTATATATTGCCTTATTCTCAAATGAATTTTTTAGACACGCTTGGAGCTTTTAAATGGTCAAAGAATTTTGCTGCTATAAAAATCTTTGATTATAAAAGTTATCGTGAGATTGTAACACTGGAGCGGGAGAATCTGATTTTTGCAGATAGTATGCAGCAAAAAACTTACGGTTTAGTTGACGAATTCCGGTATTCTTTAAATCCAGGAAAATATATCCTTGCTTTTCAAATCAGTAACAATGACAAACAAAAATTCAATGTATTCCAATATGAAGTGTTTGTCAGAGATTATGCTGCGGATACATTGACTATCAGTGACATTCAATTGGCGGCATTTATAAGCGAAAACGATTCGACACAAATTCAGTTTATCAAACCCCATTCGGCCATAAAAGTAATACCCAATGCAGCGGCTCATATTACGCGTTCGTTGCCGTTGTCGATTTATTTTGAGATTTACAATCTGACGCTCGATAATGACGGACGCAATTCCTATGAAATATCCTATCGGTTCAAACAGCCAGAAAATTCAAGTAGCGGTTTATTCGCCAAAATTAAAAAATTATTTATTAACGAAAAAAGATCTTCCGTTGCTTCAACAACGATGTTGAGCGGTAATTCTACTACAGAAAGGCCATACATTAGTTTGGATGTCAGCGAATTGAATGGCGGGCTCATCGATTTAGAAATTCGCGTCAAAGACCTGATTACCAATATAGAAACTTATTCTAACGTTGAGTTAAATTTAGTGGATAAGAAGAAATGAAAAACCATATTTCTACGTTGCAACACGAACAAACCAAAAGTGATGAAATTCAAGAAGTATTGCACTTTGTTCCATCCTGGACGATCCGGTGGGGCATTACGGCTATTTTTTTTACCGTTTTGATGATTATATGTGCCGCTTGGTACATTC
>JABWBZ010000112.1 GCA_013359335.1 bacterium | reverse complement strand
CTTCGACAAACCGCGCGCGATCGGTATCTTCCACGCGAAGAATAAATTTACCGTTGTGGTGACGTGCAAAAAGATAGTTGTACAAGGCGGTACGCAATCCGCCGATGTGCAGGAATCCCGTTGGACTGGGTGCGTAGCGAACTCTGACTTCGTTGAACATGCAACTCCTGAATGAATATAAATTAATTTTTGAACTAGTCCGTCTACTCCGAACTTGGTTCGGAGTATTTTCCGCAGATAATTATTTTTGCAACAGCGTTTTAATTTTCTCCAAAATCTTAACCGCAACCTCATCCTTGGACATTTGCGGCAATTTTTCATTGCCGTTTTTATCAATCAACGTCACGATATTCGTATCATGATGAAATCCAGCGCCAGGTTCTTTCGGATTGTTGAGTACGATGAAATCCAATTGTTTTGCTTCCAATTTCTTTTTGGCATTCGCAATTTCATTATCCGTTTCAATGGCAAAGCCGACGATAATCTGGCAATTTTTTTTCGATGAAACCGACGCTAAAATATCCGGCGTCTCTTCGAGTTCGATCTGGATTTTCGTAACACCGGGTTGCTTTTTGATTTTGTTAGCGGCCGAAGCAGCCGGTTTATAGTCGGCGACCGCAGCCGTCATGATCAGAACATCGGTTGTCTGAAAATATTTTTCGACGGCAATTTTCATAGCCTCGGCTGAAGTAGCATTTTCTATAACCACATCGGGCGGTGGCATCATATTCACCGGGCCGCTGACCAACGTCACTTCAGCGCCCATCAGCGAGGCTTGCCGGGCAACCGCATAACCCATCTTACCGGATGAATGATTGGTCAAGAATCTCACGGCATCCCACGCTTCTTGCGTCGGGCCGGCCGTCACGAGAATTTTTTTTCCTTTGAGTATATCAGAACCGATTACAACTTTGTCAATAGACCAGTAAATTTTTTCAAGTTCCGCCAGCCTCCCGACGCCCTCATAACCTTCAGCCAGAAAACCAAATTCAGGATCGACAAAACGGTATCCGTACGACTTAAGAGTGCCAACATTTTTTTGGACAATCGGATTCAGCCACATCTTGTCATTCATCGCCGGCGCAATAACAATTGGAGCCGCGCTCGCAATCGCCACGGTCGAAAGCGGATCGTCGGCAATACCGTTGGCGATTTTCCCGATGATATTACCGGTCGCCGGCGCGATCAGAAAAACATCCGGCCACTGCGCCAGATCGATATGATGCGTGCCCGTTACCTCAGACGCCAAAGGATCACGGCCGGGAAAAATTTCAGTGGTAACTTTATTGTTCGAAAGTGTTTCAATAGTCAGGGGAGTAATAAATTCACAAGCCGAGCGCGTCATGATCACGCGCACTTCCGCGCCGTTTTTGACAAAATAACGGACGGCTTCCGCCATTTTATAAGCGCTGATCCCACCGGTAACACCAAGCAGTATTTTTTTTCCTGCGTATTTCATGATTGGCTATATTTTAATTACCACTAAGACACCGAGGCATGAAATCTAAATTGTTTTCAAAAAAATTTTCATTTCTGCGCCTCCGTGACCCTGTGACCGTTTTTTTAATATGCCATAAAAAGAAATTCCAACTTACAAACATTCCTGAATGAATCGGAGGTGTTTGTAACTTGGAATTTCGTAAAACAGCGAACGGATCGTGCGTATTATTTTTTAGAATCTTTTTCGATGTATTCGAAATCCAGTTGCCCGTCCAGCAATTCATTCAACGCCGTGGTGACCGGTTTCGGCAATTTTTCAAGATCCAGAATATCTTCGCGGTTGATTTTGACGTTTTCATCTTCCGGAGCGTCTTCGCCTTCCATCACTGTACGCACTTGGATCATTTGTTCGTCATTGATCTGGCGCGCTCTTTTCGCTGCGATCATGACCGCTTCAAAAATATTTTCCACTTTTTCTTCAAGCTGATCAAATGGAAATGCTTTCACCGGCATAATTTGACTCCTTTATTACATCTATATCTAAAAAATACAATATCCTATAATTGGGCGACCAATATAGCCTATTTCACACAACGACGCAATAGTTTTTTGATTTAAAAATTTCAAACGAAATTGTAATCTTAAATTTGGCGGATTGTTCTTGATGATTTTCATTTCAATGAATACGCTTTTAAATCCGGAAAAAATTTGACATTATTTGGCATTTCGTTTATATTGCGCTTGTTCAAAAAATTTAAAAAAATATGTCCGTCACGATTAACGACGTCAAAAAAATTGCTTCGCTTGCCTATTTGGAGTTTACTCCCGAAGAAACCGAAAGGTATTGCGGCCAATTGAATCAAATCCTGCAATACGTCGAGAAATTGAATCAATTAGATACATCCAACGTTGACATCACCTATCACCCGATTACCTACCCGGATGTTTTCAGGGAAGATGAGGTTGAACCGTCCCTGCCGGTGGATCAGGCGCTTCGAAATACGCCCGATAAAGACTGGCAATATATCGTGGTACCAAAAGTTGTCGGCTGACCACAAAAGGAGATACGGAAACCGTGTCTCCTTTTTTTGTGCCATTTTAGAGACCTAATCAAAAATTTTAAATCACGGCAATTATGAAAACAAAAAAACCTTCCAAGCGGCAGACTAAATACGTATTTGTAACTGGCGGCGTGATTTCCTCACTCGGCAAAGGCATCGCTGCCGCCAGCCTCGGCATGCTGCTCAAAGCGCGCGGACTGTCCGTCACCATTCAGAAATTCGATCCGTATATCAACGTTGACCCTGGAACCATGAGCCCTTACCAGCACGGTGAAGTATTTGTAACGGACGACGGCGCAGAAACCGACCTCGACCTCGGTCATTACGAACGTTTTATCGACGTCAATATGAGTTCGAAAAACAGCCATACCACCGGTAAAATTTATAAAACGGTCATTGATCGCGAGCGGCGCGGTGATTATCTCGGCGCGACCGTGCAGGTTATTCCACATATCACGGATGAAATCAAATCGCGTATCAAAAGCCTCGCCGCCGAAGGCTATGACGTCATCATTACGGAAATCGGCGGAACGGTCGGTGATATCGAAAGTTTGCCGTTCTTAGAATCGATTCGTCAATTTTGCCTCGAAGTCGGCCCGAGAAATACCGTCAATATTCACGTAACGTTGGTTCCCTTTATCAAAGCGTCGGATGAATTGAAAACCAAGCCGACGCAGCACAGCGTTATGAAATTGCGTGAAATCGGTATTCAGCCTGATATTCTCTTGTGCCGGGCCGAAAAAACGCTTTCAAAAGATCTGCGCGCCAAGATCGCTTTATTCTGCAACGTTCATCCCGATGCCGTGATCGAAGCTTCCGACGTGCAATCGATTTATGAAGTCCCCTTGATCATGCATCAAAACGGTCTCGATCAGTTGGTGTTGAAACAATTGAACATTCGCACTCACGAACTGGAATTGAGTTCGTGGCACAACTTGGTTGATCGCGTTTACCATCCCAAACATCACGTGCGTATTGCCGTGTGCGGCAAATATACCGGCTTGCCAGACGCTTACAAAAGTATCATCGAATCGTTCATTCACGCCGGCGTTGAAAATAACGGTAAAGTCGAAATCGAATGGATCGATTCCGTCAAACTCGAAGACGGCCAGCCGATCGCGCCTTATTTTGCCAATGTCGACGGCATTTTAGTGCCCGGCGGTTTCGGATCGCGCGGCATCGAAGGCATGATCAAAGCCGTGCAGTTTGCCAGAGAAAATAAAATTCCTTTTTTTGGAATCTGCCTCGGCATGCAATGCGCCAGCATTGAATTTGCGCGCAACGTGGCTGGTCTTGCCGGAGCCAATAGCAGTGAATTTTTCAAGCGCACGAAATATCCCGTTATCGACCTGATGGAATCCCAGCGCGACGTCAAAGAAATGGGTGCCACCATGCGACTTGGCGCGTATCCCTGCGTTCTAAAAAAGGATTCAAAAGCCTTTTATGCCTACGCCAATGACGTCATCAGCGAACGGCATCGCCATCGTTATGAATTCAACAATGCGTTTATCGACGCGTTCCAATCCAACGGAATGGTATTTTCAGGCATGTCGCCGGATCACAAACTCGTTGAAATCATCGAACTCACTGGACACCCCTGGTTCGTCGGCGTACAATTTCATCCTGAATTGAAATCACGCGCTATCAAAGCTCACCCCCTCTTCCGGGAATTTGTCAAAGCTGCGTTACTGCATCAGGCCAAACGTATGGAAAATTCAAGCGTGCAGGCATTTGAAAAAAATCAACGCGAATTGGTTACCGCGTAAACGGCATTGACTATGCCCCACACGTTATCCTCGGACTTTCTCATTGTCGGCTCTGGCATCGGCGGATTATCGGCCGCTTTAAAATGCGCTTCCGCCGGCACCGTCCATGTCATCACCAAAAAAAGCGACACGGAAAGCAATACCAATTATGCTCAGGGTGGCATCGCATCCGTTATTGCGCAGGATGATAGTTTCGATCTGCATATCGAAGATACGCTCAAAGCAGGGGCCGGGCTCTGTCATCGCGATGCCGTCGAATTGATCGTACGGAAAGGCCCGGACGCGATTCAGGAATTAATGCAACTCGGAGTCGAATTTACCCGTACGCACGACCGTCTTGATCTGGGCCGCGAAGGCGGGCATTCCAAACATCGAATCGTTCATGCGCGCGATCTGACTGGCCGTGAGATCGAACGGGCTTTAGTGCATGCCGTAAAAAATCATCCTAACATCCGCGTTTTTGAAAATCATATCGCGCTTGAGATTCTGACCGAACATCAATTAAAAAAAACGGCTGCTTCGATAACCGCTTACGGCGTGTATGCGTTGGACATTGAAGCCAATCGCGTCAAAACGTTTTTGTCAAAAATTACGGTTTTGTCGACCGGCGGCTGCGGACAGGTTTACAAACACACGACGAATCCGAAAATTGCAACCGGTGACGGAATCGCCATGGCGTATCGCGCCGGCGCACGCGTGGGCAATCTCGAATTCATGCAATTTCATCCGACATCGTTGTACCATCCCGACGGACAATCGTTTCTCATCAGCGAAGCCGTTCGCGGTTTTGGCGCACATCTGATCAATACAGCCGGTGAACGTTTTATGGAACGATACAGCCCGATGAAAGAACTGGCGCCCAGAGATATTGTCGCGAGAGCGATCGACGCCGAAATGAAAAAACGCGGTGAAAATTGTGTGTATTTGGATCTCACTCATGTCGAAGCCGGCACAATCATCGAACATTTTCCGAATATTCACCGGCGTTGCCTGGAATATAAAATCGATATTACCCGTGAACCTATCCCGGTCGTTCCCGCGGCGCATTACATGTGCGGCGGTGTGGTGACCACTTTGAACGGCGAAACGGATATTCATCGACTCTATGCCTGCGGCGAAGTGTCGCTAACCGGCGTGCACGGCGCCAATCGCCTCGCGAGCAATTCCCTGCTCGAAGCGATTGTGTTTGCCAACCAGGTTTTTCTCAGCGCACAAGGACTGATCAAGAAACACGCCATCACAGTAACCGATTTTCCCGAATGGGATGACAGTGGAACATTCAGCACGGAGGAGTGGATCTTAATCGAACATAACCTTGAAGAAATTCAGCAAATTATGTGGAATTATGTGGGAATTGTTCGATCGGATTTGCGGCTCGAAAGAGCGGAAAGACGCGTTCAACTAATTTCAGACGAGATCGAAAATTTTTACAAAAAAACCAAAGTAACGGAAGGATTGATCGAATTGCGTAATATTGCCAAAGCGGCTAAACTGATTATCCGATGTGCAAAATTGCGCAAAGAAAGCCGTGGCCTGCATTATAACACCGATTACCCTAACTCCAGCGATGCTTGCCTGAACGATACGATCATTCACAACGTTTGATTACGGCCACAATTTCGGATCGATGACGGCATTAAAATATTTCCGATCCGTACGCAGTACCTCGTATGAAAACACGGACAACCCTGCCGGCTTCCATTTCTTTAACGTTTTGATCTTCTCACGCATAAGCGTTGAATTTTGGTTGTAGACCGCCACGCCCACCCAAATTTTTTTTGAAAAAATCGAGTCGCCGGCAGTTGCTTTTACTTCACGGATCCGGTTTTCAAACAGCGTTTGATCCGCAGCATAGTTCATCATCACTGCCAGATCAAGAAATCCTTTTTGTAGCCAAATGATCCAGTCCTGCATCACCTTATCGCGGGCCTCCGTCAAATCGGCAAATACGGCCGCCGTTAACATTACTTCCGGTTTCAACGATTTGACTTCGCCATGAATCTTCGCGACAAAACGCGTTAACTCTTCCCGGCGAAATTCTGTCCATTTTTTTTTAATCCAAACGGTGCGATCGGAATCATCCTTTGCCTGTGCAATATTTTTGTGGTTATCCGGCTTCAATGGGTCTTCACCGTATTCAAGCATGAATTTGGATCGCATTCCAGGCGAATAATCGTATTGATCACCGGGATAACGAATATAATCCAAATGAATTCCGTCGAGTTGATAATGATCCAGCAATTCCGCAACTAATTTTAAAAAATATGACTGGAATTCATCGTCACCAGGCGATAGAAATATGCCTTCATATTTTTTGGCAATCAGGCGGCTGGTTCCTTCATCCACCATGGATACATTATCCGCGGAAACGGCGCTCCATTCCGGGTGTTCAAAAATGATATGTTCTTTATTCAATGGATCGCGCTCGGCCGACCAGACATAAAACACATTCATCCAGGCATGAATTTTGAACTTTTGCCCGTGGGCCTTTTCGATTAAATAGGCAAGCGGATCGAAATCGTTTGCCACTCCTTCAGCTTTGGGTGAAATTTGGCTGTTATAAAAAGCATCCCCGCGGCCGCGCACCTGTACGAACAAATCGGTGAAATTCCCTCTGCGTGCATCGCTCAATAGCTGATCGATCGTACTTTTGGATTTGAGGATATCCCGTACAACCCATAAGGCCTTCGCCTTCCCATCATTGTCAGCAAAAAGCTCATTCAATGAAAGAAAAAATAAACAACTTGTAAAAACGATAATCTTCATAAACTATGATGGCTACAATAAACAAAAAAGGCAATCAAAAATTGATTGCCTTTATACTAAAGTTTTGGACGTGTTTTATTTTGAAAACGTCGTTTCTTCATAAAACTCGCAACGGCGTTTTTTACCAATTCGCACGGTCGCTAAACGATCCGGAGCAATTCTTTTGGCGGTACATTTATGAGTCGCCAAAATCAAATGTGCGCAAATGGTTTTTTTGCCGTGGTTATAGCACTGAACTTTCGGCATCAATTCATTTTCAGAAGCCTTCGTTTCAACAACCGGTGTCGTGGATGTTTCTTCTGTTTTTTTGGCCGGTTTTTCTTTAGCCGGTTTGCTGTGTTTTACAGGTTTCGAAGCTTTCGCGACATGTTTCTCTTTTGCGGCTTTGCTGCTCGCACTTTTCGAAACAGTCTTCTTCGCTTTTTTCTCGTCTTTTTCTTCTTTTTTCTTCGTCGGCATATCCGGAACCCTCTAAATTAGAAATGGACTATTTCGATTTCTGCAGTTCTTCTTTTTTTGCTTTGATGCGTTCGGCCAAGCTTAGTTTGCGTTTTTCTTTCGCTTCTTTTTCTTCTGCCGCTTTGGTTTGGCGATCGATATGTACGTTTTCATAGCCGACAATTTCTAAAATCGCCAGATTCGCCGCATCACCTTTACGTTGGCCTAATTTTAATACGCGGGTATAACCGCCGCCCGTATACTTTGGGTTTTTTGCCTGGCGCTGCGTATCAAGTTCTTTCAGCTTGGGACCGATTTCCTCGATTAATTCTGTAATAACCGACCGTTGCATCAGTTTTTTATCGTCGACATTTTTATTGGTCAACAGCAATTTTTTCTTTCCTAAACGGCTGATCAAAATACGACGAGCGGCAAGATCGCCTTGCTTGGCATACATCAAAAGGCGTTCGGCGGCGCCGCGGGCCGCTTTAGCTTTCGGCAATGTCGTTACAATCCGTTTATGGCGGAAAAGTTCATTGCAAAGATTTTTCAATAACGCTTTGCGATGGGAAGCCGTTTTGCCGAGCTTTGCAACTTTTTTACCGTGTCTCATGGGGTTCTATCCTGTCCTGTGTCAAAAAATTATAAAATTATTCTTCGCCGTTGTAATACTTCGAAACGTCCATGCCGAAATGCATACCGCGTTCTTCGAGAATTTTATTCAATTCCGTCAGCGATTTACGTCCGAAATTACGGTATTTGAGCATTTCAGATTCGTTCTTGCTGACGAGGTCGCCGATGGTCTTGATGCCGGCCGCACGCAAACAATTATGCGAACGTACGGACAGTTCGAGTTCATCAACGCTCATTTTCAGCATTTGGCGAATTCTGGAAATTTCTTTGTCTTCCAGTTCGCTCTCCTGCGACTCTTCTTCAATTTCGAAATTAATGAACAATTGAATATGATCGCGCAACAGGCGGGCGCTGATCGTCAACGCATCATCGGGAGTAATGCTGCCGTCGGTTGTGATTTCGATGATCAATTTTTCAAAATCGGTATGTTGACCGACGCGCGTGCTCTCGATGGTATAACGGACATTTTTAATCGGATTAAAAATCGAATCAATCGGCACCGTTCCGATCGGCATATCGGGAAATTTATTTTCTTCAGCCGGAACCCATCCTTTACCGCGTCCGATGCGAAGTTCGATCTGAAAATTCGCTTCTTTGGATAACGTGGCGATATGCAATTCAGGATTCAACACCTCAAAATCGACGCCATTAGAAGCCTTTTGAATGTCGGCGGCAGTAAATGCGCCAGGCCCTTTGAGATGGACGACAATTTTGTCAGGTTTCTTATTGTGTAATTTGAAACGAACGTTCTTCAGGTTTAGAATCATCTCCGACACATCTTCCGCCACGCCGGGAATAGTCGAAAATTCATGCAATACACCATCGATTTTGATAGAGGTAATTGCCGCCCCGGGAAGCGAGGATAACAATACGCGGCGAAGCGAATTGCCGATGGTTACGCCAAATCCTCTTTCGAGCGGTTGCACGATGAATTTGCCGTACGTGGTAGTATATGTGGATTCGTCTAACTCGATGCGCTCAGGCATCTGGAGTCCAGCCCAGTTTTGCACTCTTGAATCTCCTTCTTTAGAGATTGACAACTTGGGTTATCGCTAATTGACAACCGATACAATCATTTATTTGGAATATAACTCTACGATCAATTGTTCTTTGACGTCGAGCGGTATTTGTTCGCGCTCCGGCATCGATATAAACCGGCCTTTCAAACCAGCTTTATCGACGTCGAGCCAATTGAGCTGTTGCGCATCTTTTTGTCGCTTCAGCGAATTGTGAATCAAAGCTAATTTCTTGCTCTTTTCGCGGATCGAAATTTCATGGCCAGGCTTTACCTGGAATGAAGGAATTGTAACCAACCGGCCGTTGACCTCCACGTGGCGATGGAGCACTAACTGGCGGGCCTGGGAGCGTGAACTGGCAAAACCCAGACGATAAACCATATTATCTAAACGGCTCTCAAGCAATTGAAGTAATACGACGCCGGTGACGCCTTTTTTACGTTCGGCCCGTTCAAAATAACCTCGGAATTGACTTTCCAAAACCCCGTAAATACGGCGGACTTTCTGTTTTTCACGAAGCTGGATGCTATAGCCGGATGGCTTGGAACGTTTGTCACCGTGCTCTCCCGGAGGATAGTTCCGTTTTTCGACGGGACATTTATCGGTCAAACATTTCGAACCTTTTAAGAAAAGCTTTTCACCTTCGCGCCGGCACAACTTGCAAACGGCTTCCGTATATCTGGCCATTGAAAACTCCTATTTCAAAAAAATTATACTCTGCGTTTTTTGGGTGGTCGGCATCCGTTGTGCGGAATCGGCGTCAAATCGCGGATGGCGGTTATTTCGAGACCGGCAGCCTGCAACGCGCGGATTGCCGATTCGCGCCCGGCACCGGGGCCTTTGACGCGTACTTCGACGCGCTTCAATCCCATGTCAATCGCTTGTTTCGCTGCGGTCTCCGCGGCAACTTGCGCGGCAAAAGGGGTGCTTTTTTTCGAGCCTCTGAAACCCATTTTCCCGGACGTACACCACGTGATCACATCGCCGTTACTGTTGCTCAATGTGACAATCGTATTATTGAATGTCGCTTTGATGACGGCAACGCCTGTCGATTCAATTAATTTTTTCTTTTTACGTACTGTAGGCGTCGTCGCCGCAGTAGGTGTCGGTTTTGCCACCGTTAGTCTCCTTTAATTCCGATTTAAAACTTTACTTCTTCGCTTCAACTTTCTTGAGGCCGCCGATTGTTCTTCTCTTACCTTTACGAGTACGGGAATTCGTACGTGTTCTCTGTCCTCTCACCGGTAAACCTTTGCGATGGCGCAGCCCGCGATAGCAACCGATGTCCATCAAACGTTTGAT
>JABWBZ010000111.1 GCA_013359335.1 bacterium | reverse complement strand
ACGTACACCGAATTCATCGACCGCGACGGGAAATTCCAGCTCAAAATGCTCAGCCACTCTGCATTTATGCCGCTGGCTATGAGCATGGGGCCGATGCTCAAGGAAGAAGCTTTTCATCTCGGCACCGGTAACAATGGATTGAAGCGAATTTTGAAGGCAGGAAAAATTCCGGTAGAAATCATTCAAAAATATTTCAACAAATGGGTGCCGACCGCGTACGATCTTTTCGGCAATGACGGTTCTTCCAATGCGCATTGGGCTTATGTCTGGGGACTCAAAGGCCGGTTCAATGAAGATGAAACGGATGAAGAGGCGAAAAAAGAAGAATTGAACCAGATGGCGCGCAGTCTTTATATTGCCGAAATTACGAAACTGATTGAGGACATGAATTCGTTAATACCTCGCGATCACCAAAAATTGGTGGTGCCCGATGTCAAATTCAACCGGCATATCGGCCTATATGCTAACCAGCCATACAGCGTCGACGGCAAATTGCTGACGCAGGAACAATTCGAGAAACATAAAGCAGAAGTTCTTCCGTCCCAAAAAGACAAAGATTTCCTGAAAGACATTTTCAAGGAAACAGACTGGATTGAATTTAAACCGCTCAAACAGATGGATTAATTGCTAAAACGCCCGGTTAACGCCGGGCGTTTTACCCCTCATTTTTCTTCTTCATTAACATTTTTTCCACTTTTTAGCTTGAAATATGATCGGGCACACCGTATATTAGAGTGTGGTTTTCTTGGTTCCCAATCAATCGCCTTAGATCAATATAAAACAAAGACTTACTTACACTAAAAAAGAGGTGTGGATGGTCCTTGTTACGAAACTTATTTCCTTCTTTAACCCACTCATAGTTATCCTTGCTTTTTTAATCAGCGGGAATAGTGTCGCCCAACTGAAGTTGGAGTTGAATTTCGGCGACGAGGATAATTATTCTTTTTATAAAGATGTTGCAACCGGGGAATGGATCCAGGAAATCATCAACAAAGATTATTTGCAGAAAGGCAATTTTGAAATTGCCAGATTCATGAAACCCAGTCCTGCGGGCGGTAATTATCTTTTACTCGACGGCATCGGACACTTTTTAAAACTCCCATCCAACGCCGATATTAATCTCAACGGCCATGTCGCCTATACAGTATCTATGTGGATGTATCTCTATTCTACCAATGTGAACGGTGAAATCATCAATGCTGATAACGGATTTGTTTCAGGGTATCGGTTTTTTATCGAAAATAATGTCCCGAAGCTTGAAATTCGTGAAGGTCACAGTGAAACATTTTCATCCGATACGACTTTGGAAGCAAGCCGGTGGATGCACCTCGGAGTATATTGCGACGGCGCACATGACAGTGTGACGTTTTACGTGAACGGGCGCGTGATCAAACAATTGCCCTTTACCAAAATTACCCAGGTCAATACCGGGGCCACAAGTTATATCGGTGCTTTGACTAAATCGACCATGCCCAATTTTCTCAAAGCCAATCTGGATCAAGTGCGGTTTTTTGCCGGCTTGGACACTGTTTTCAATTCCGTTCAGAAAATCGCCCAGCGCCAAAACAACCGCGGCAGTAAAAAAAGCAAAACCATCGAACCTGAGACATTTTCGCTTGAGCAGAATTATCCCAATCCTTTCAACCTATCGACAACCATTAAATTTGAATTGCGTCAATCCGGGTTTGTAGAACTTCGGGTGTACGATCTGCTTGGTAATAATATCCGAACGTTATATGAAGGTGAAAAAGAAATAGGCGTGCATGAATTTACCTGGGACGGACTGGATTATAAAAATGTCGTTGTGCCTAGTGGAATTTATTTTGTCAGGCTTGTGTTCGACGGATCGGTTCAGACCAAGAAAATGGTGCTGGTGAAATAACGCTGTCTGCTCACCTTTATTACTCACCTTTAGTGAACTTATATCCCACACCGCGAATTGAATGAATAAATTGAGGCTCTTTCGGATTCGGTTCGAAATAGCTCCGCAATTTTACAATAAAATTATCGATCGTACGCGTAGATGGCAGCGTCTCGTAGCCCCAGACTTTCGATAAAATTTCATCGCGCGTTACCACCTGACCTTCATTCTCAATCAGCAATTTCATCAGTAAACATTCTTTTTTTGTCAGCGGAATCTTTTGGCCATTTGCCGTCGCCTCGTAATTTTCAAAATCGATCGTCGCTTGCCCAAAATGATATTGGCCGGATATTTCTGTTGTTGCAACGGAAGTGCGTTGGCTGCGTCGGATGAGGGCTTTCACACGGAGTAAAAATTCGTCAAGGTTAAACGGTTTTCCTAAATAATCGTCACCGCCGATCTGAAAGCCTTCGATCCGGTCGCGTTCCTGGTTTTTGGCCGTCAGAAACAAGATCGGCGTCTGCGCATCTTTTTGGCGAATCGTTTTACACACGTCGAACCCACTCAAACGCGGCAGCATCACGTCCAGCACAATCAGATCGAATTGACCGGCTTTCCATTCCTGCAGTGCTTTTTCTCCGGTTTCGGCCCATACCACGTCGTATTCATTTTCGAGATTAAACAACAACGATTCGGCAATGTTTTTTTCGTCTTCGACCAGAAGTATTTTTTGCTGCATATGCTGATCATTCCTTGTTTTCATGATACAATGGAAACGTAACCGTAAAAGTGGTCCCCTGATTCAACCCGCCGCTATAAACACGGATGTCACCTTTATGGCGCATGACAATTTTTTTGACGATAAATAATCCGATGCCGGTGCCTTTGGTATTACGCGTCATCTCATTACCGACGCGGTAAAATTTCTGGAATATCCATTCGATTTCTTTTTTCTCAATGCCCACGCCGTTGTCCTGAATTTCAAAAACAGCCTGCCGTTGACGCGCATATAATTTCACTGAAATTTTTTTCGGATTAAGCGAATATTTGACAGCATTTTCTATCAGGTTATCGAATACCGAATAAATGGCATGCCGATCGCCTTTGATCACTACGGACGGATAAATATCCGTATCGAGTTGCACACTTTCTTCATGGGCATAATCTTCGATTTTTTTTAATGAATGGTGAGCGACTTCAGATATATCCAACGGTTTCATTACATATTGATAGTCATCGCGATCGAGGCGCGCCGCTTCCAAAACATTCTCAACCAATTTTTCGAGCCGTTCAACGTCATGCAAGGAATGCGTCAGAAAATTATTTCGCTTCTCCAAAGGCACTTCGCGCGACGACAACGTCTGAATATACAATTTCAGCGAGGCCAGCGGCGATTTGAATTCGTGCGTCACGCTCAAAATAAAATTTTTCTGGTAGGACTGCAATAGCACCTCCCTCCTGAAAGCAAGAAACATCAAGTAAATCCCCACTAGCAAAAGAATGCAGAAAAAAACGCCTTCGGATACAAACATTGCCGTTTTGCGGTCGGTTCGGTTGGCCAATTCGCCCAAAACATCGGATTTGACTTTGATGTCAACCGGAAGAATCAGCCACGACGAAGGCCCCGATACGAACTGCCCGCTGGTGTAGTCATGCGTCGGACCAACCAAATACGTACTTTCGCTCTTGCCTAAAAGTTCCTGAATGAGATCCCAATTTACAATCGTTCGATAAACTTTATCGTCAAAGTCTTTGTAGTAAATCAGATCGTTGATCACATAAAACGAATTCCAATGTCCGCTTAAAAAAATCGGGGGTACGGCCGGAGTGCGGCTGATTTCCTCGACCGGCACGTGGCGGGCGATGGCGGGATTGCCAAAAAAAACGTGCCGGATGTTTTGAATGACTAAACTGCCGTACGTCTGGTTGATGTCCGTCAACGTCTGGCGGCCGCGGATTTGCAAAACATTTTCATGAAGCCCGTGCAAAACGTTATTCTGTTGAATCTGAAAGTACATCCACCAGCCGATTTGCGCGGTCAGCAACACGACAATGATGCCAAAAATCACCAGCGGTTTTTTCGACGACTGAGCGCTGCGCTTGAAAAAATTTTTAATACTCAATCCTGCTCCTATTTCCCGGCTTTCTCGGTCATGAGCGCCTCATAAGCTTCTTGGATTTCTTTAAATCGGTTATCCCCTGCGATGCCTAATTCATCCGACGCATTCATATCCGGATGATAAATCATGCTGAGTTTTCGGTAAACCGATTTGATCTGTTCCACGGTCGCGTCTTCTTTCACGCCCAGAATTTCATAAAAAGTTTTCTTGCGGCCGGTTCGCGGCGCCGTTTCTTCGGAGGAACCGATCCGTAGCACTTCATCGATAAAATCCTTTATCTGTACAATTTGCGGCTTCGCTTCTTCGACCGTAATTTGCCCGTTTTGAAATCCTGTTTTGAGCAATTCCAATTCAGCTTTAAAATCGATGACGGCCATAATAATATCGGCGCTGGTATTGCTGGCCAATGCAGCGATGATCAACTCTTCCGACTGTTCAATCAGTTTCAGAACTTCAGACTCGCGTTCTTTATGATAATTTTCTTTAAACCGGCGGATCGAATTTTGAATGTCTTCGGCAATTTCTTTGGCCAGTACAAATTGATGATGAATCAACGCATCCTGCGCGCGTTCGAGATAAAAGCCCAATTCTTTCGCATCGTCGGCAAATCTTGAAAAAATGTCACTTTCCCGGAAACTTCGCATTTCCGATTCGGCGTTGCTGACCTCGAAGAGCGCGTCTTTACGAACTTGTTTGTACCGATCGGCGGCTTCGCGTGCGCGATTGGCAAGACGGACGGTTTCACTGCAATGCCGGTCACACATTTCATAGTCCTTACGCGCAAAGGCCGCTTGCGCTTCTTTAAATTGATCAACTGCCAGCTTCATGTCATCCGGCGCATGTTTCTCACTTTCCGCGCCGCGTGCCAATTCGACGTGCTCTTCCGCGTCATCCAGCCACCACTTGGCCTGGCGCCGCAATTCGCCGACTTGAATCCGTTTACGCGCCCAGAATCCCAGCCCGAACGTCCCGCCGATAGCCAGCGCGAGCACGCCGAAAAATTTAAATTGATCCAAACGCGACTGCTCGTCAATCCGATTCTTGAGCGCTTTGCCTTCGCTGCTTTCAGGATCGTAAGTGAACGCCATCCGTAAAAAATTATTTGCCAGATTTGTATTGCCGCTTTCAAATTCATCCTGCGCCTGAGTGATATAATGACCGGCCAATTCGCTCCCCGATTTTTTTAATAAAATTTTGCCTTCCTGGTCATCCTTATCGATGCTGATGATTTCCTGAGCCGCCTGATAAGCGAGATACCAGTTGCCGCGTGCGAGCTCTTTCGTCGCCTGCGTTTTTAGATAATCGGTACGTTGCTTATTCTGGCTTTTAACAAAATCGTAATCCGCGCCGATCGATAATTTTTTTTCACCGGACACATACAATGCCGAACTCGTATCGATCCGGAAATCGTTTTGAAGTTCATTGACAAATTTGGGATCGACGCTCACATCGGTTGTGTGCGGATTGATATTGACGTAATTATCATTTTTGTTTTGCCAAACGTTGTTATAAGACAATTGAACATCACGGGCATTGGCCACGCCGATCCCGAATTTATTTTTGACAATATTATTATTGATCAACGTCAATGAAACCGTGTTGCTGATGAAAATACCATAGCCGAAAATAGCGCTGCTGTCCTTGCCGTTTTTCAAAATGGTATTATTTCTCAATATCGGACTTGCCTTACCGGCCACATGTATCCCATTCTTGCCGTTGTCATAGATATAGTTGCCCGAGACTCTGTTGACGGAATTTTTATCCAGAAAAATCCCATGCCCGGCGTTATCACGGATCGTATTATGTTCGACAGAAGAACTGGCGTACGCGATGAGTTGAATGCCGTCGCCGCCGTTATTAAAAATCAATCCGCCCGAAACGGTGCCGGTGCTGCGTTTGTCGACTCTGACTCCGGCGATGGAGTTATTGGCCAATGTACATTGGCGCATTTGCACCGAACTGGCTGATGAAATATCCGCGCCGTACGTGCCAAAGCGGAAGGAACATTTTTCAATCGAAAAAGTGGAATAACGCGCGGAAAAAACCGGAACGGAAGTTGGTTTCGTAAATTCAAAAGACAAATCCGTCACTAAACCGCCGCTGAGATTGTACGCTTGTAAAATTGGTTTGTCACCGCCGGACACGATGACGGTTTTTCCGATGCCCTCTCCGTCGATATTGACGAAACTTTTCAGCATTAACGTCTCATAATAAACGCCGCTTTTGATTTTGATGCGGGAATTGAATTCGGCAAAATCGATAGCTTCCTGGATGGACGAAAATTGTCCTGAACCGTCCAAGGCGACGGTAATAATTTTATCCGAGGTTCGCGCCGTGCGGGTTTTTCTTTTTTGGCCGTAAAGCATGCCGGAAAAAAAGAAAGAGCATACCGTCCAAACAAGGAATGCTCTGAATAAATAAAGATTTCGTAAATCCAATGGCATGTGATTAATGGCGGTACTATTTTTTTAGAATGTAGGCAACGCCGCCTAAATTCACAAACCAATTTTTGCTACCGGCCTAAATTATAACGCCCTTCCATCGGTCCGTTTTCAAGATTCAACACCCCGCGCGGACATACGGCGGAACAAATTCCGCAGCCGACACACGATGCGCGAATGATGTTTTGGCCTTTCATCGCGTAAGCCCGTACGTCAATGCCCATCTCACAATACGTCGAACAATTACCGCAACTGATACACTGTCCGCCGTTGGTAGTGATGCGAAAACGCGACCAGTATTTTTGTAATAAACCTAAAATGGCGGCCATCGGGCATCCGAAGCGGCACCACACGCGGCTGCCCATCAACGGATAAAAACCAACGCCGATGACGCCGGAAAATAACGCGCCGATGTAAAAACCGTACACGCTGGAAAAATTTTGCGACCATGTACCGAACATCGCCCCTTGCGTTGCGGAGTTAATCCAAAGCAGTAACGTCGTCATCACTACGAAAACCAAAACACTGTAAATCAGATAACGTTCAATCTTCCATGACCACAGCGATTTATCCGACAAATGGCGGTACGGGTCGCCCAACGTTTCCGCTAATCCTCCGCAACCGCACACCCACGAGCAATACCAGCGTTTACCGAAAAAATAAGTCAACGCCGGCGTGGCAACGAACGACATCATTGCTCCCCAATATATCATGAACACACCCAATCCGCCCGGCTGGCTCATGAGCCATTGAATGTCGTTGGGAAATAAGTACGAATATTTCAGCGGCCAAAAATACGTGAAATAAAATTCCGGCTGGTTGAAAAGTTGTAACAAACCGGGAATCAGGAATGCAAAACCGAGCTGAAAAAACATAACCGAACACGTACGGATAATTTGGTACCGGTTGTGCCGGTTTTTGACGATCATGCGAATGCCCATAACCACCACAGCTAACGTGTAATAGAAACCGTACAAAAACCATTGATCGGCCGGTTTGCCGCGCATAATCCAACTCAGCCAGTCCGTCGTCCGTATCAGATTTTCCAGATATTGCGGGAACCAGTACAGAATGACATAAAATCCCGTAAAAAACACGGCCGCCGCCCAACCCCAAAATCCACGCGACGTTGCCGACAAGAAAAATAAACGATTGTGTTTAATGCCCGCCGGCGATTCCTTCAATTGAGGTAAAATAAAAACAAGCGCACCGGTTACCATCGAACCGGCGCTCAACATAAAAAATAAAACCGGATTCGAACGGGAAACTTCCATCAACGCCATTATCATAAATAAAAAACCAACGGCGCACAAAGCCAGACCGGCTTTTTTGATCGCAGAAAAATCGCGATGCGGTAATTCAATCGAAATCGGCTGCATAAAAATTCCTGTTAAAATGTATGATCAGGCCATTTGAAATAATCCTCGGCGACGTTTTAGCAAAACCTTGCGCGCAGGATTTGTAGAATTGAATAAAGCAATAACCTCATGTTCAAATTCTCTGAAAAATTCAGGATCGAAATTGGCTTCAGCTAGATTTTCCAATACATATTCAACGGTCCGCCGATCCCTGATCCAACGCTCACAAATCGCTTGCCGGTAACGGATTCCGAACAAATTAAATCCAATGACTGTCCGGTTGGTTTTATCGTAAACGATACGCACACAGTGTTTGCCTTCCGGATGCTCCCAATACAGCGATTCTTCATCGGGCATCGGTAGGTTGCTTACAAAGCCGTACGTTTGATACTCAATATCGAAAAATTTGGCGGAATTGAACCACACGCCGCGATCGTAAGGCGTTCGGATGCCGCACAATGTTTTGGCCAGCGTTTCTGCCTGCATGCGCCCGGTGTACCACAATTGTTCAATTTTCGGATGGCGCGGCCTATTCATCCGGAATTCCGCACAATCGCCGGCCGCATAAACGCCGGGAACATTGGTTTCAAGAAATTCATTGACCAGAATACCGCGATTGATTTCAATAGCTGAAGATTTGGCGACATCCGTGTTCGGCGTGACGCCCGCCGTGAGTCCGACGAACTGGCATGCGATCTCTTCGCCTTTATCCGTCAGCACAGCGCGGACGCGGCCATCATTACCCGGCAGGATTTCTTTTAATTGAGTCCCAAGTCTGAGATCGATTCCATATTCACGAATGTGCCTGCCGACAAGCTTGGCCTCTTCCTGCGGAAGAATGTTATCCCAGTAATTAGTTTCGCGTACAAGAAAAGTAACGGGAATATTGCGGGAGTGAAGCATTTCGGCCATTTCAATTCCAATCAGTCCGCCTCCGACAATCACAGCTCTTGAGACATTACTCGTGTTTTTTTCCATCAGTTCAAGATCCCTCATTCCGTAGAGACCTTGTACGCCGGTCAAATCTTGTCCGGGCCAGCCGAATTTATTGGTACGTGAACCGGTCGCAATCACGAGTTGTCCGTACGGCAATGTCTGTCCGTTGTTTAAGGCTATCGATTTCGCATTCGTATCGATCGACGTCACCGTCGCGCGCAAAAGCTGAATTTTATTTTTTTCCCAAAACCAATCTTCGTACGGTTTCGTATGTTCGAATTTCATGTGCCCCATGAAAATGTACATGAGCGCAGGGCGCGAATAAAAGAAATCCGTTTCATCTGAAATGACGATAATCGGCCGGTCACTTTGTTTTCGTACCAACCGTGCCGTCGTCATGCCGGTAATGCCATTACCAATAATGACAAGTGAATCCACGCTCGCTCCTCAAAAAGTTTAAAATAACCTTACGATGATCAATCTAATGAATCCAAACTGACAAAATCAAAAATGTTTTAAACTGAAATAATTCCGATCTGAAATGAATTGACCATTACAACACGATGAGACAATTTTTATTCCGCAAAAAATACTAAGGAATAAAAAAATCGCGAGGATTTAAACTCGCGATTTTTTATAGATCAATTGACAGGATGAGCGTGGCGTCGGCGTCGGCGAGACTGATGTTTACGTTCGCTCGGGCTCACGTAATTGGCTTTTTCGACATAGGTTTGAATGATCCGTGCTTTGCGGCATTCTGTTTCAAACCGCCGCACGGCCTTTTCGAATGGTTCACCCTTTCTCACGATGGTCGAAAGCATGTCGCACCTCTTTTGGTTATGTTAAATTTAACTTTTTCAATAAATATCAAGATTGGGTATATCATTTAAACACTTTTCACCGGTTTTTATTCCTACGCAGAATGTTGTGAAAATGTGACAGAATCGGCATGACATAACAAGGTCATTTCCATGTAAAAATTGGAACGCACGAGTAATGAAACGGTTTAATAGTGTCTTATTTCACTTGAATTTTAGGATATTACTTTTTAGATTTTTGCCGCAAAAAAATTTCAGAGGAGCGTGTAGTTATGAAAATTTATCTCGAAGCAGGTTCAGGATTCAAAACGGGCAAAGACGTATACGGCAATGAAATTGTCGGATCGGCGGACAGCGCGGAAACCGTAAAATTTTGCGCGGAATTTCTGGCTGCACAACCGGAAATCAGCGAACAAAAAATCGAGATCGTTCAAACTAAAAACGCCATTACCCTCCTCGAAAGCATGCATCCCGAAGATATTTTAATTTCCGTCCATCTGGATTTTTACCGCGACTCGGCGGGCGTCGGGCTCAGAGGGTTTTACCGCAGTACCCGCAAACATAATTCGGAAAAATGTAAAGCGCTCGCGATCACCGTTACCAAAGGGCTACGCGATCACATCGATATGTATTATCACGGCGTTTTCAATGAACAGCGCGACAAACATTCCGAACTGGAACCGGTCGTGGCCACGCGGGCGCTGGCGGCATTGATTTCGGTAGGCTTCAAAGAAGAATTCAAAAATAAAGTGACCGAAAGCCAGGTGCACAAAAACATCGCCACGGGCATCGGCAAAGGCCTTATTCGCTATCTTAATGCATCGCGGTAACACTTCATTCAACCATTAAAATGGTTTTCCAAAAGCATCTGCAAATGTCATGTTGAGTTCCCGATAAGTCGGAATTCGAAATGACGGGCTTTTCAGACGGCCTTTTTCTTTTTCCCCCTGATTCTCCATCATGATAACGCCACAAATTGCTTGAAATTGTAGGC
>JABWBZ010000110.1 GCA_013359335.1 bacterium | reverse complement strand
CATCCCTACGGTCACGGCAAGGCGGAATCAATCGCGAGCATCATCGTATCGATGTTGTTGCTCGGGGCGGCGCTGTTGATCGCGGCACAAAGTGTGCGGGAAATCATGACGCCGCATCAGGCACCGCATTGGTTCACGCTGCCGGTGTTGTTGGTGGTGATTGCGATCAAGGAGACGATGTTCCGGCTGGCTTACAAGGCGGGCAGCTCAATCGCCAGCACCGCGTTGAAGAGTGATGCGTGGCATCATCGTTCCGATGCGCTGACGTCCGCGGCGGCCTTTCTGGGCATCAGCATCGCGTTGATTGGCGGGGCCGGCTACGAGAGCGCGGACGATTGGGCGGCTCTCATAGCATCGACCATCATCGCTTATAACGCATACCGCCTTTTTATTCCGGCGATAAACGAAGTGATGGACACATCGCCGCCGGCTGAAGTGGAAATGGCGGTACGGAACATCGCTCAATCCGTCCATGGCGTTATTGGATTGGATAAGTGCTATGTGCGTAAGATGGGTTTTGACTACTACGTTGATCTCCATGTGATCGTGAGCGGCATGATTCCCGTTCGGGAAGGTCATCGAATTGGTCATGAAGTCAAAAACGCTATTTGCACGGCTGATTCCCGTATCGCCGATGTGCTGATTCATATTGAACCGGATATTTTTGACAAATGAAAATAATCACTGTAAGTTTTTTATTTCTTGCCGTTATTTCTCTCCAAGCGCAACAGAATGACTATTATTTCTACAAACCAGAAAATAATTTCGGTTCCGATTTGTTTTTTAATCCGGGATCGCTGATCCTCAACGGTTCGTATGACATTCTGCGCAACGGCGCGCACAGCAAGGACATTTCGGATATCGCCTACCGCGACGGCATAAAAGGCGTTTGGAAAAATATTTCCCATCCCATCAAACATATTAACCGCTATGGCTGGGGCAATTTTTGGGAAAGAGAATTTTTTAATTTTACTCTCAAACCTAAATCGATGCAATTCGCGCCCAACCTGATGAATCATACCATCGGCAACGGCATGCAATATGTGAAATTGGCTGAATGGTATGATTACCATCAAGTCCCATTCCCTTACGTTTGGTCTTTCCTCACGACCACGACTTATCAATTTATGAATGAAGTGAATGAGAACGGCGCCTATCAGGGAACGAACGTCGATCCGATTTCCGATATGTTGATTTTCAATCCGCTGGGTTTTCTGCTTTTCAGTTCTCATCGCGTACGCTATTTTTTTTCGCACACTCTGCCGTTGTATGACTGGTCGCTGCAGCCGGTGTACAATCCGTCGAATCACTATATGGAAAACGCCGGGCAACAATTTGCCATCAAAAAACCGTTCACATCCGAAAGCCGTTATGGCGCATTCATTTATTGGGGCATTCACGCACTTGGAGGGTTGACCTACACGCCGGACCGGCTACATTCTTTTTCAGTTGGCGCCGGAGTTGTTGTAAACAAATTAAACGTACGCGGAACGGAGCAGGCGCGTTACATCACGCCTAATCTTGACGGCGCCATCGGTTTTTTCTACGATAAAAATCATTCCCTTATGACCTCGCTGATCCTGCAAGGCCCTAAATATTATACCGCGCAATTGAACGTTTATCCGGCCGTGATCCGCCCCAAGCGTTTTGCGCCGGGGTTGTACACATCCTATGATGAATCCCGCCGATTCGTTTTCGGTCTGACCCTCGCCTATCTTCCCGCCGGACTGTTCATGCAAAACTAATTCTTGCTTATCATTGGCTAATTTTTTTATATTTATGTAAGTAATTACGTAATTAATAATATTAAATTAAATGGATTTAACCAAATCGTTGGGTGAATTGGCTCTTGGCAGCCGGTTCAAGCGCATCAGCGATCGCCTGATGCAGGATGTAAATCTCATCTATAAAGAACACCGTCTCGATTTTGAATCCCGGTGGTTCCTGATGTTCTACGCTTTGACGCAACGATCTCCCCAATCCATTACCGAATTGGCTGCCGCGCTGGGGTTTTCTCATCCGGCCATTATCCAATTGTCCACCGAAATGGAGAAAGCCGGTTTGATCCGAAGCCATTCCGATAAAGAAGATAAGCGCCGCCGTTTGCTTGCCCTAACGGAAAAAGGGCGCGTTACCGGTTCCGATCTGAAGGAAATCTGGGAAGACATTGAAGCAGCGGCAAGAGAAGCCATCCGGGAAACAGGGATCGACATCCTCGGCGTCATCGAAAAAATCGAGACGGTTCTTGAACAAAAAAGTTTATGGGCACGCGTGGAAGGAAAAATAAAAAAACGAAGGATGGATGCCGTAGAAATCGTTGTTTATTCACCGGCACACAAATCTGCATTCAAATCTCTCAATTATGAATGGCTTGAAAAATATTTCAAGATTGAAGAATTAGACCGGAAGATTTTATCGCATCCTGAAAAAATCATAAAATCCGGAGGACAAATATTTTTTGCTATACATGGAGGCAAAGCGGCAGGCACATGCGCGATGATCAAGCATCATCGGCATGAATATGAATTGGCTAAAATGGCGGTAACGGAAAAAGCACAAGGAATGCAGATCGGAAAAAAATTGGCTATGACGGCTATTGATTGGGCCAAAAAGCAAAAAGCACATGCCGTTGTTTTAGAAACCAATCGCAAATTGGCCGCTGCATGCGCTTTGTATAAAAAACTTGGATTTATCGAAGTGCCGTTTACATCGCCATCGCTTTATCAACGCACAACCATCGCGATGCGCCTCGAACTTTAGCCGATCAGTTCCGCCTCGGCTTTTTGAATGAAACGTTTGATAATAGCGTCGGCGGGTTCGATGGTATGAATTCCATGAACGCTTTTACCAGCCTGGTAATAATCTTTCGACGAACGGTTGCCTTTGATCGACGATTGTTTCAATTGCCGCAGCGATCGAAGCGCGTAAATCAACCGCATCAGTTTTTTTAATTGCCGGTGTTGGAGCATCATCCGCGCGACCGGTCCGGCTTTCAAACCGATTTTCTCTACATAGTCAGTGCGAATGACCGACAACGGCACGCCCGTCACGCGCTCCGTCAACACAATGTCCTTCTCCTCCGCTTCGATCAAGGCGCGTTTATAATCAGCGTGAGCGTTGCATTCTTCCGTCGCGATAAAACGTGTCGCCATCATCACCCCATCATAGCCCATTTTTAGCGCCGCGACAAAATCATTTTCATCGCCGATGCCGCCGCCGCATATCACGGGTAATCCAAGATCGCGAAGACTGTCGAGCAGTTGCAGCATCGTCAGCGTTCCCGCATGCCCGCCGGCGCGATCGTTGACGGCAATCAGCCCGTCCACCCCTGCCTCAATGGCCTTGAGCGCCCATTTGCGTTCCGTCACTTTATGATAAACCGTGCCGCCAACGGCATGAGCTTTTTCGACGATCCATTTTGGATTCCCCAAGGACGTGTCGAAAAAACGAATACCTTCCTCGATGCCGATATCGATCCAGCGTTTAAGCCTGTCTTCATACACTTTCGATGATTTCTCGACCGTAGCATTCAATCCGATGGGCTTTTGTGTCAACCTTTTGATGGTGCGCAACCCTTCGCGGTACTCATGTCCGTGCACATACACCATCGACAAGGGTTGTACAATGCCTAATCCACCGGCTTCGGACACGGCCGCAACCAATTCGGGATTGCTGCATGGAAACATGGCGCCACCGATAATCGGATACTCGACGTGCGCATGCCGCGTAAAACGTGTAGTCATTTTTTGGGGCCAATCAACGTTTGCATCACCGCGGTCGCTACGATTTCTCCGTCCGTGTTTTTGATAGTAATCTTCACTTCGACGTCCCGTTTTGCGTTCGATTCAATCGCCTCGCACGTGCATTCGCCCGTCAAAGTGCCACGCGCTTTTTTAAGATATTCGATAAAAAAATTTTTAACGATGAAGCGAGCGTCGTCCGGCATACCGGCAACCACCGCCAAATTCCCGGTAAATTCCGCCAGATTCGCCAGCGCTATCGCATGAATGGAATTCAAATGATTACGAACTTTCCGCCGCTCGCGCAATTGAACGCGCGCATAGCCGGATTTTAATTCTACAACTTTAGCGGATATACTTCCGGTGTACGGAATATAAACGCCAATCATAAAACTGAACAAACGTTTGCCCAGGGGCCAGTGGCAGACATTTTCCCATTGCCGGAGTAGTGCATTGGTTGTCGAAGGCATGAAGATCCTACATGTTTTGATGTTGAACAAAATCGTAAAACGTTACAAAGAATGCAACGATTTAATAACAGACATAGTAACGAAGTTATGGCATTGACACTTTTCAAAAAAATATCTATTATCGTTCGGCCCTGTAGTTTACCTTTCGTCCTGAAGTCACCCATTCCCGTGAAAGACCAATATGCTATTCCCGAAAAAAACATGCCTTGTATTATTGATCGTTTTTCTGATAACTGCTTGCGACGCTTTCGAAGGTCCCCCGGCAAAAAAATATTTCGACAAAACGCTGGGATTTGACGGAGAAGATTTTGCTCAAACTATGGCCCGCTCGAAAGACGGCAATTTTATTATTGCCGGTTATACCAATAGTTTCCGTCCGAACAACGACATGTACCTCATCAAGATCGATCAGCAGTTTGATATTATATGGTCCAAAACCATCGGGGGAAATTTTAATGACCGGGCCGGTAACATTCAATCTACATCGGACAACGGACTGATTGCTATTGGCACCGTTTCGCTTAGCGGAAGCAATAGCGATCTGTTTTTAGTACGAACCGATTTGTCCGGATCGGTTTTGTGGTCCAGAAACTATGGCGGCGACGGGAAAGACGAAGGCCATTCTGTCTGCGAATTGTCTAACGGCGATTTTATAGTCGCTGGATCATTGTCCGGCGCCACACCCAACGTTGACATGTACATTTTAAGACTCGACTCGCGCGGCTTTCCACGGTGGAGCCAAACCATCGGAGACGAGAACACCGAATTTGCACAATCGATTGCAACTACAGCCGATGGAGGATTTATCGTTGCCGGATATATTTCTTTCATCTCATCACCCACAACTAACTGGGATCTGATGTTGGTCAAGCTCAACGGCGACGGCCAAATTGAATGGGAGCGAACGTTCAACAACCGCCAGAAAGACACGCCATTTATTGTCAAACAAACATCCGATGGCGGTTATATTGCCGTATGCCGAACGACGGCGCCGGATCCAGGCGGCGACACCAATATTTGGATTGTAAAAACTGATGCCGCCGGTAATTTGGTGTGGTCAAGAGAGCTGGGCAACTCTTACGAAGATATCGGCTACGGAATGGCGGATGCTGAAAATGGATACATCATCTGCGGTACAACTTACGCTGGAACTGAATTGGGCGCTCAGGTATATCTTGCTAACATTGGCATGGACGGTCAGGTTCTTTGGGAAAAAACTTATGGAGACGGCGGCAGTGACGTAGCCAACGCATGTTATGTCCTCGAAAATGGCAGCATCATCGTTGCCGGCTATACTCAACGCAGCGGTAATTCGGACATCTACATGATGAAACTCGATCGCAACGGCAACCTGGAGTAGAAAAAATGAATATGAAATTCAACGCTTACATCTTGCTAATTTTTGCATGGGCATTTACCGATTCATTTGCGCAAGAAAATTTTTTTTCAATTGAAGGCGTCGTGAAAGATAAATTTTCGGGTTCTGGCCTGGCCTACGTCAATGTCGAAATTAAAGAGACCCAGAAAGGCGATATTACCGATACCACCGGTTATTTCAAAATCGAACATATTAAACCGGGCACCTATACTTTGGTTGTGTCGCTGATCGGATATAAACCGCTCACGCGAAAACTAACGATCAGTAAAAACATCGTATTCAATTTCAGCATCGAAGAACAATCGCTTCTTTTTGAGCCGATTGAAATTACTCCGGGAGTCATCGAGTTGTCTTCCGATGGCGGCACATCAACCAGCGTTACGGCGGAAGAAATTGCCACCGCGGCAACGCTTTTTTCAAAAGACGTCTACCGAAGCCTGCAGGTTTTGCCGGGCGTGTCCAACAGCGAATGGAGTTCAAAACCCTACATCAAAGGCGGAAACCCCGACGAAACGGCTATCCTGATCGATAATTTTGAAATTTACGAACCTTTCCACCTTGAAGAAATCGACGGACCCTTCAGCATCATCAGTTCAGACTTGGTTAAGGATATGAAGTTAATCACTGGTGGTTTTTCGGCAAAATACAGCGACAAAATGTCCGGCATATTAAAAACCAAAACGATCGACCGCGTGGACAACGATTATATCAAAGGCTCTATCGATTTCATGAATGCGTCGGTCGGACTCAATCAGCAGATTAGTAACCGCATCAACAATTTTTTCAGCGGAAGGCGAACGTATACTTACTTCATCGAAAAAGCGACTGAAACGAATTTCCCATCCACTGTGTACGACATTTGGAATAAACTCGATTATAAAATCGATAAATCCAACACGCTCACGCTTAATTTTATGTTCCTGAGTGACCGCATTGCGTACGACCAGGATAGTACGTTTATCAGCCATGAATTCTTCGACAGCTATAAAAAGAATTTCTACACATGGATCAACTGGCAAAATGTTTCCAGTGAAAACCGATTCTTTGTTACAACGCTCGGATACCAGGATTTAACAAAAAATTCTCACTTCTCGTTTGACGGCAGTTTTAGCGAAGACAACCGCGACAAGAGGATGACGCGCATTGTAACTTTCAAGCAGGATCATTATTGGAAATTGTGGAACCGGCACGCGGTCGAAGCGGGCTTTGAGGTCAATAAATTTTTCAGCGATTATTTTTACCAGGAATTTCGTCTGAATCCTACCGAGACAACTGATATTGCGGTTTCAACCGACATCATTTTTGTCGATACCGATTTTGACGGACATACGGCGGCCGGATATGTGCAAGACACATGGACTGTAACGGACAAATTAAATTTTCTCTGGGGATGGCGCCTTTCACAGCAGAATTACAGCAAAGACATCCAGCTTGCGCCCCGCGCGGCCGTCAGCTATACGTTTAACCAGGATTTGAATGCCAAAATTGCGTACGGGTGGTATTATCAACCGGACAGTTTTCAAAAAATGCGCACTTACCAAAATCAATCCAAGCTCAGCGACATACCGGAGAAAAGCATTCATTACGTCGGCAGCTTGGCCTATGCCTACAACGATAAAACCGACATGACTTTGGACGTTTATTATAAAGATTACCGGCGCCTCCGAGATGATTATCATTTTGATTTTTTCAACAGGATCGAAGGCGTCGGCATTGTTGACAAGCCATACAATACGCGCAAAGGTTATTCTTCCGGCGCAGATTTATTTATACGAACGCGCTACGGACGATCGAATTTTTTCAGCATAGCCTACTCGTTATCTTACAGCCGCATTACCGATTATCTCGGGCAATCCACGCCGCGCGACCTGGACAGAACAGCCACGCTTACATTAAACAACGTCATGAATTTCAAACATCAGATTACCGTCAGTACGTTATGGCGTTACCATAGCGGCGATCCGTACACGCCCAGCGCCGTTCGTGTCAGCGGCGACAGTACCGTCGAGAACAGCAAAATATTCTATATTACGGATAAGAAGAACAGCCGCCGTTTACCGGCTTTTCATAGCCTCGATATCAAAATTGAAAAAAAATGGTACATCGATCAAATGAATTTGATCGCCTACGCCAACGTTATCAACGCCTACGACCACAAAAATATCCGCCAATACGGGTGGAAACGTAAAATTGAAAACGGAAGATTTACAAGTTTTACCCGCGATGACCAGGTTTATTTTCCCCGCTTTTTTTCACTCGGACTCGCTTTGGAATTGGATATTCCCTTATCACCGAAATAAGAGCCGCGGCTATGCGCTCACACTATTGTTCCAAATTACCCTTCCTATTTATTATTTTTCTACTGGCTTGTCATGAGCGAGATTCTTCTTCAAACGAACTGCTCGAACGGACTATAGGATATGCCCGGGATGATTTCGGTTATTCAATTGAAATGACCCGCGACAGAGGATATATCATCGCCGGTTATACCAGCAGTATTCGTAACAACCAGGATTTTTATCTGATTAAGGCCGATGCGAAATTTAATTTCGAATGGGGCAAAACATTTGGAGGAAATGAATTGGATCGCGCTTATGCGGCCATTCAGACACTGGACGGCGGTTATGCCATCGTTGGAACGGTCGGTGTCACCAATGACAACGATGATATCTTTATTTGTAAAACGGACGCGATCGGAAAATTAAAATGGACGCAGCGTTTTGGCGGCGCGTTAAAGGACGACGGGCGTTCGATTAAAGAATTGCCCAACGGCAATTTGATCGTACTCGGAACGATTGAAGAAATTTCAGCTGGAAATACGAATATCGCTCTTTTTATGCTCACGCCTTCCGGCGACACCATCTGGACGCGCACTTACGGCGCTTTCGGCGCCGAAACGGCAGCGGCAATGGATATCACACTTGACGGATTCATCATCACCGGCTATACGGAGAATTACGGAGCAACATTTTATGACATGTTCCTGCTCAAAACGGATCAAGACGGCCGGCAGGAATGGCTTAAAATCTACGGGGACATCAATCGTGATGAAGGCCATGCCGTCATTGCCTCGCGCGACGGCGGTTATGCCGTCGTCGGTACCGCCAATATCGCGCCGCGATTTCGACCGGTGAACAATGTCGTCTACTTTTTCAAAACCGACGGAAACGGAGAATTACAATGGACCAAAAAAATCGACGTTTCAATCAGCGATGAGGGATTCGACCTATTGGAAACGGATGACGGCTATCTCATAGTCGGAGCGACCTTATTGGAAGCTGAAACCAAGGGCAATCAATTATATTTGATTCGGACAAACGCCAACGGAGATTCGGTGTGGACTAAGCTTTACGGAGGGTTCGATACGGAAGTCGGTTATTCCATTCATCCGGCCGGAAATCATTATGTCATAGCGGGCTATACGCAAAGTTACGGCGCGGGCAACTCTGACGTATATTTGCTGAAAGTCGATGAAAACGGCGAGATTCAAAAATAATTATACCTGCAACACTCCAAACGTCGGCGGAGGTATATTCGGATTATTTCGTGCGGCATCGAGGCAACGAATGATGATTTTCCGCGTCTCTGCCGGATGGATGATCGCGTCGACCCACAACCGTGCGGCGGCGTATCGAGGATTCCCCTGCTTTTCGTAATTGGAACGAATGTCTTCGTACAATTTTTTCTTTTCTTCGTCGCTCACCTGTTTTCCTGCGAGTCTGATTTCAGTAATGGTAGACGCCGCTTGATTGCCGCCCATCACAGAAATATTGGCGGTCGGCCAGGCAAAAATAAACCGCGGATCGTAAGCTTTGCCGCACATCGCATAATTACCCGCTCCATAACTGCCACCGATGACGATCGTAATTTTGGGCACGACCGAATTGGCCACGGCGTTGACGAGTTTTGCGCCGTCTTTGGCAATGCCGGCGTGTTCGGCGTCGCGCCCGACCATAAATCCGTTGACGTCGTGCATGAACAAAAGCGGAATGCCGTCCTGATTGCAATTCATCACAAACCGCGCGGCTTTGTCGGCGGCTTCGTTGTACATCACGCCGCCCATTTGCATCTCGCCTTTGGCGGTTCTCTGAACGGTTTTCTGGTTGGCGACAATGCCGATCGCATACCCGCCGATTCGTGCCGTTCCTGTAATAATTGTTTTTCCGTACGTCGTCTTGTATTCGTCAAATTCCGAACGGTCAATGATGCGGGCAATAATTTCACGCATATCGTATTGGCCTAAACCTTCCGGCAAAATGCCAATCAATTCTTCGATGGCATGGAACGGCTCGGCCGATTCTACGACATTAAACGGGGCCGAAGGGCGATGCTGAATTTTACTCAGAATTTCCCGAATTCTTTGCAAGGCGGCATCATCATTGGATTCGTGATAATCGGCCGTACCGCTGATGGCATTATGCGTTGATGCGCCGCCGAGCGTTTCCGCGTCGATCACCTGCCCGATAGCCGCCTTCACCAGGGCGGGCCCGGCGAGAAACAAACTTGAGCCTTCGACCATGATAAATTTATCGCACATCACCGGCAGATACGCGCCGCCCGCTACGCACGGCCCCATCACGGCCGCCACTTGCGTGATGCCCATCGCGCTCATCCGCGCATTGTTATAAAAAATCCGTCCAAAATGATTTTCATCGGGAAACACCTGATCCTGCAGTGGAAGAAAAACGCCGGCGGAATCAACGAGATAGACAATCGGCAGATTATTTTTCATTGCGATTTCCTGTCCGCGCAAAGTTTTCTTAACTGTCATTTCGAAATGTGCGCCGGCTTTAACCGTCGCATCGTGCGCGACGATCACCGTTTCTTTACCGTGAACCATGCCGACTCCCGATACGCAAGCCGCCGACGGACATCCTCCGAATTCTTCATACATACCATACGCAGCAAAAAGCCCCAGTTCCATAAAATACGTGCCGGGATCGATCAGTTTTACAATGCGTTCACGGGCTGTTAACCGATTTTTGTCGTGCTGCCGGTCGATATTTTTTTGTCCGCCGCCGGATTTGATTTTTTCTTCGTCGCTTTTGAGATCAGTGATCAGCTTTTCCATGAAGGCCGAATTTTTCTTGTACTTTTCCTGATTCCACTTAGCGGCCGGTGTTCCGATTACAGCCATTCTTTAATCTCC
>JABWBZ010000395.1 GCA_013359335.1 bacterium | reverse complement strand
TGACCGCAACGGCGGGTTGAAACGAACACGTCATGGGGTCGGATGCACTGACTTGTTAGCCACCTTTCCGTGCGTGAGCGTCAAATATAATCATTGATCTAACCTCAAAATCAGTCCAATTAGTCTGAACCGTTATCTCGGATTCTCTGGGAATTACCACATAGTTATTCTTTAGCACCTGGTCAAGTCCCTTACTGTTAGGAACCTTGCCATATCCTCTGCCGATAAATATCACTTCATGCCCTACGAACAACAGTGATTGCCCATTGGAAAACTTTATATTTTCTGAAGTCTGTCCGCAGCTTAATT
Source organism: bacterium (assembly GCA_013359335.1). Classification (GTDB taxonomy): domain Bacteria; phylum CLD3; class CLD3; order SB21; family SB21; genus JABWBZ01. Next base: position 1,560 of record JABWBZ010000395.1, on the reverse strand, counting down.
CCATTGATATAATTTTGAAATTTCCGTGCCATAGTAGTACTCCTCGCATTTAAATGTGGCGGGCAAATGTAAAAAAATAATCTTCGAAAGTCAACCTGTGCGGATGATGTTTTGGCGGGCGCTCGATTGGCGGTATAGACCGAATCCTCAAGTAATTTCAGGAATGATTAGAAAAGCTTTTACAAATTACGGTCAATTCTCTGACGCAAGCTGTCGCTCTGCATGGCTTTGCGGGCAACTAAACCAAACAACGTAATGACGCTGCCGATTACAATTCCTACGATGCTGATGCCGCCGAATACGCTTGAGGCAAGAACAATGATTCCCAGAATAATCCAAATCCAATACAATTTCACAAGCCATAAAACAAACATATTCTGTCCTTTTTAAATTTTTCTAGTTACGCCGCATCGGATCGGCTGAATCGGAACGGCTTTCCAAAACAAAGGCATCATTATTTAAAGTATATACATACGTACGCTGGATAATATCGCCGCCATCTTCGTCAGCTGCATAAATCACCTCGTCCACGCGCAATTTGTAAGCGTCGTTTGTTTTCGCTTTGAGCAAAAGAAAATTACACGAACTGACGAAGCCACCCTCGGTTTGATACGTAAATAGGTTTTCAAATTTATCTGGATTTAGCGGATTGAAGCGATAAATTTTACAATACTGCTTGTATTGCGAATCTTGCAGAACTGAAAAAATTTCCGAACGACCGTCGTTGTTGACATCAACTACCCGAAGGTCATGAATGCTTCCGCCGAGGCTCCTGTTCAGAACACGGCAATGCCATGCATTGTTTTCCCAATAATATCCCATCACGATATAGACGCTTTCTCCAGAGATGTCGCCTGATACAACCATCTCATCTTGCCCGTCTTTATCTAAGTCAACCGAAAAACCTTGATAAACGGAAAATTGCAACTCTTCAACCGACCGAGTAATACGATCCGGAAAATGTTCGATCGCATCGCGATAAGCGTCTTTCAGAAAGTCTTTTTCATCAAGAATGCCTGGAAGGTTTTCCGAATGGCTTTGACTGACCAACGCTGCCGTCAATAACCACACCAGGTGCAGTTCACTCAGTTTCATAGATAGGGTTTTATTTATTAACACGCACGTTTACTCGATATTCACCCGTATTCGTTGCATAAAAAGCATAGTCGGTAATTGATAAATACAAAATGCCGTTATCCTGGGCTATATTATTGTACTTTGCACCGATAAGAAACGGCAAACCGTTTTCACCGATACGACCGATCAAAGCGCCGTAAGGCATGCCATCGCTTCCATAACCGTCCGTAGCGCTGCCGGGAGGCGTAAATGACTTAGCCCAGTACGCCAGCCAAACCGATCCATTCGCTCGGATATTCAACCGATCGCCTTTTTTGATTTTGATTTTAGTATTAAGATAACCTTTTCCATCCGGATTCGATGTAATGTGTAGATTGGCCATAACGGTAAAACTTTTTATCATTTCCTGGCCTTCGATGCTCTGGATGGTAATCGAATGAATATATTTTCGCGCAATTTTCAATACGCCGAAATTGGTACGTA
>JABWBZ010000109.1 GCA_013359335.1 bacterium | reverse complement strand
GTAACGTTCCTCGCTCTCCCGAAGCGCCGCTTCGACTTTTTTCCGTTCTTCGATTTCTTTTAGTAGTTGCTCATTGGCATGCTGAAGCTCATTTGTACGCTCTTCAACTCTCCGCTCCAGTTCGTCGAGCGTTTTGCGCAACTCGTCTTCCGCTCTTTTACGGCTGAAAAACCCTGGAATTTCGTAAGTCGAAACTTTTTTAGCGATTTGTTTATTGGTTTTAAGATACGATTGAATGCGCGCTTCAATATGATTGGGATGCGCCATGATGAAACGGCAATGATCGTCGCCTTTGGCTTTACACAAAATTTCGGTTGCCACGAGTTTCACGCCGAAGCTTTCTTCGCACCAACCCGATGAATAACCGGCATTCATAATGCACACCGGAAAGTCGACTGACTTCTTAGCCTGCAGCCATGAATCGGATTCAAACGAATAGGGATGATCGTACACAAGATAAAATTCTTCATCCGGCGAAGGCCGGCTTTCGGGATGAATGTCTACAAATGCCCATCCAGCGTGTGCAAAATGAACAGGACCCGCAGAAAGCTTTTCAATAGGATCTTTGAGATGTAACTGAGTGTGAAAATTTTTGGCATCAGCGACACCGATGGCGTGGGCTACGTCGAATAATAAACTGCGTGCAACAGCCAGCGCTTCATCTTCGCTTTTGTCGCGGTAAGTGTTTTTAATCAGTTCAAAAAATTCGACCGACATCGATGCAGCTCGAACGTAGATGTAACGCTGGCCAAAAATTTGGATCGTTCCTTCTTCGATATTCTCTTTCCGATCCTGGAAATACCGGCTGACAAATTCCTGCGCCTTCTCGAAAATGGGCTCGAATTCTTTCGGAACTTTAACCGTTTTTAGCATACTACTATATTAGTCTAATATAACTGTTATAATGAGTTTAGTGAGTTTGGTAATGAAATAGTAGTGGATTACCGACTGCTTGTGCGTCAAGAATATAACCAAAAGGATTACCCAATACAATATTTTACTTCCCCAAAACTCCTGCCTTGCAATTGTAATTATCCATGTATAGAATTAAAAATACTTTAGTGCAAACGAAATGGAATATTTAATAATTGGTTTTGCAGCGGCGGCTACTTCAGCCCTCACGTTTTTTTCCGGTTTCGGTTTGGGCACATTGCTCATGCCGGTTTTTGCCATTTTTTTCCCCCTCGATATGGCTATTACTCTTACCGCGATCGTTCATTTGTTAAATAACATTTTTAAATTATTTCTTGTCGGTTCGAAAGCTCATAGCGGAGTTGCCATTCGTTTTGGATTGCCGGCAGTTGTTGCGGCGTTTGCCGGCGCATGGCTGCTTAACTTTTTAGGAAACCTGGCGCCAATTCTTTCTTATGAATTATTCGGAAAGATATATTTAATTCTGCCTCAAAAATTATTGGTAGCATTGATCATAATTTTTTTTGCCGCTTTTGAGTTGATGCCGTCGTTGGCCGGAAAAACATTCGATCAAAAATATCTTGTTGCCGGAGGACTGCTCAGCGGGTTTTTTGGCGGATTGTCGGGACACCAGGGCGCTTTGCGCAGTGCGTTTTTGATCAGAATCGATTTACCCAAAGAAAGTTTTATCGGTACCGGCGTACTCATTGCCTGTCTCGTTGATCTATCAAGATTAAGCGTGTACGGAAATCATTTTTTGCGCCAAGGTATGGAAGAGAACCTGATGTTTCTTGTAGTTGCTTCACTATGTGCGTTTTGTGGCGCGTGGCTCGGCAACCGTTTTATGAAAAAAATCACATTGCGCGCGATTCAAATTATCGTTTCCGTTTTGCTATTCATGATCGCCGCGGGATTAGGCGCCGGAGTAATTTAATGCGGCGGAACACCGAAAACGCGGGCGTCACGGATTTGCGCTGATATTTTGAGACTTTTTTTCGTCAGCTTCCGTTTAATCCGCGTTATCCGTGCCATGATTTTAAGGAATCTGATTGCATTTCAGCCTTTCACCGCGTAAGTTTTGATAAAATTTTTAATTCATACACGAACGACTCCATGCTTTTAACCATCGACATTGGCAATACGCATACGGTATTGGGAATTTATCAAGGCGAATCGTTGCTGGCTCATTGGCGTCTGACCAGCGCCAACAGCAAAACGGAAGATGAAGTATTCGCCTTATTCGCATTTTTCTGCGAGCAGAAAAACATTGACATCCGGAAAATCGACGGGATTATCATCAGCTCGGTCGTGCCCGAACAGACGCCGGTCTATGCGCGCATGGGTGAAAATTATTTTTCGATCAAGCCGTTTGATGTCAGCGCGCATTTGGATACCGGCCTTAAAATTTTATACGACAATCCTTTTGCCGTCGGCGCCGATCGTATCTGCAATGCGGTTGCCGGATTGCACAAATACGGTGGTCCAATCGTGGTCGTCGATTTCGGTACGGCCACAACCTTCGATTGCGTCAGCGCCAATGCCGAATATCTCGGCGGGCTTATCATGCCCGGCATCGAAACTGCTTCCATCGATCTTCACAAACGCGCCGCCAAATTGCCTAAAGTCGACCTGACATTTCCCGACAAACTGATCGCAACCAATACTTCCGACAGCATGCGCGCAGGCATCATGTTCAGCGCAGTCGACGGCGTGGACGGAATTTTAAGGCGATTAAAAAAAGAAATGGGCGAGAAAACAAAAATCGTTGGAACCGGCGGATTAGCTCACGTGATTGTCGAAAAATCGGAATTACTTAAAATCGTCGAGCCGCACATGGTGCTCGAAGGACTACGATTGATTTATGAGAGGGTGAAAAAATAATTTACACGTGCCGGTGATTCGCTAAATTTTTTTCCACATAATTTCGATAGACATTTTTTTCGTTCGTTAGTTTTGAATCGTTCCATTTTAATATTCGCCCAATTAATTCTGCCGTTGCGTCCAAATTACAAAGTCCCACACACTCCCCGAGTCCCGCCGATGTTCGTCTGAACATGATGTCATTCAAAGTTACCGCCCATTCATTTTGCGCAGCGTAAACTAATTGCGCCTTGATGTCTGGCACATGCGGACACACCGTATCGCACAATTCGGGCGTTGCCATACATAATTCGATTATTTTTTGATACTCTGATCCGTAGAGGTTAATGAGATGAAAGAAACTTCGTTCCGAAATTTTTAATTGAGCGGGAATCCGGATGAATTCCGCCCGGCGATAGGATTCTATATCTTCCAAATCGCCTCCGGGAAGCGGTTCTTCGGTGGTTCGGCACGGGGATGATTTGCCTAATCGTTCCGCGACAAAATCGATCATTTCTTCCGACGCCTGGCGGTACGTCGTCAGTTTTCCTCCAACCAACGACACCAATCCCCGTAAATCATCACGTTCGGCATGATCGATAATAAAATGTTTCCGTGTAATCGCTGACGGCGCGTCTTCGCGCGTATACGGTAACGGCCGTACACCGGAAAAAGAAAACAGAATCGACGAACGGTTTAATTTTACTGAAGGAAATAACTCATTAAATTCAGCCAACAAATAATCGATCTCTTTAACATCCGGACGCAACGTTTCCAGATCGCCTTCAAACCGGATATCGGTTGTCCCGATCAAAAGATATTCATCCTGCCATGGTAAAATAAAAAACGGCCGCCCGTCGCTTTTGGCATTAACATAAATGGCCGACGACATCGACGAATCGAATTTTTTTACGACAATGTGACTGCCTTTGGTGCCGCCAATCAGGCGCTCGTCAGGCGATTTTAATTGAAGAACTTCATCCACCCATGGGCCGGCCGCATTGATCACCATATCGGCATTAAAAATAAATTCCTCGTTGGTCAGTAAATTTTTAACGTGCAATCCTGTCACGCGATCATGTTCTTTGCAAATTTCCGTGACTCTATGATAATTGAAAATTTTTGCGCCATGACGAACGGCCGACTGAAGATTATTCAAAACCAATCTTTCCGGAAATGGACATTGGCAATCGCTGTAACTCAAACCGCCGAGTAAATTTTCTCGATTCATCGCCGGAAACTTTTGCGCTATATCATTAACATTTAAAACAACGTGGTTCGGCAATGATTTATCATACGACAGCACATCATAGGCGGTCAAGCCGGCACGCAACGTCATCAACGCATGCGGCGAATGTTTATAAACCGGAATCGTCAAGTCGAGAGAATGAACGTTGTGCGGACTGATGCGGAGAAGAATCTCACGTTCACGAAGCGACTCACGCACCAAACCGAATTCAAAATGTTCTAAATACCTCAGCCCGCCATGAATAAGCTTGCTTGACGTCCAACTGGTACCCGAGCAAAAGTCGCCCTTATCGAATAACGTGACGTCGAATCCGCGCATCGTAGCATCACGCGCCATGCCGGCTCCATTGATTCCGCCGCCGATGATGAGAATTTTTTTTGACATAACGTAAAAACATTAAAGAAACAATTAACGCAGGATTGACGTAAACCGCTCAAATTTTATTAATCAATTTACGCACATGCCGCGATGAAATCAGCAAAATTTATTCGATGGATGATCTTTTCGATTCGTGTATTTCTCGGATTGATTTTTTTCACGGCAGGCATGGCTAAACTGACTCAACATTTTCCAGGATTGATCGGACCGGTTTGGTTGGAGGAAAAACTGGCGCCGTTCGGGCTGGGTTTGTATGCGCGGTTCATCGCCTATTGCCAGGTAATCGTAGGTTGGTTATTACTGACTCAGCGATTTGCCACGTTGGGCGCGATCATGTTATTTCCCCTATTGCTTAATATTTTTATGGTGACGGTTTCTCTCGAATGGCGCGGAACGCCCTACGTTAATTTTTTCCTGCTGATTCTGAACGGCATTTTACTGGCGTACGATTTTGATAAATTAAAATTTATTTTAACCGATGATACGAGCGAACTCAAACCGATCGGCATTCACAGGCCAAACCGCAAGTCAGACGCTTTGTGGTTCGGAGGATTGGCTCTCATTTTAATCAGCATTTCTTTGACCGCAGTCAACATTTGGGCGATGTACGTCGGCGTTGGCGCCGGTTTTATGACGCTTCTTTATGCCCGAATGATGCACAATAGAAATTAATTCACTCACATCGGCGGACTGCATCTAATCCTGCCTGCCGAAGTAAATTTAAAAAATCGGAAAGATTTTGAGGACGTGGTTTATTTGGCGAGAAATAATAGAATTTGGTTTTCGTATTGATCATTAATTTTAGCTCGCATGCACCGGATTGGTAAGATTCCAATGAATCGGGAACGTTATTGTTATGAAAATAATTTATATAACGCCTCAGGGCATGCCAATAATTCCACTGCACTGATTTAATAGTCTGACCTTTCTCGTATATAAATATCGAATCGCCTTCGCGTTTTACCGCAAATTGGTCATCTCCAGTAGTCAATAAAATTTCATACTCGTCATCGAAGAAATTGATTTTGGAAGAAGTATCCATTTGAGCCAATCGATAGAGATTCACGACGGAATCATCTGGCAAAGGGTGATACCCCCGGATTGAAAATTCATCGAGGTTCTGCTTTCACCGTTCCGGATTTCAATGTTTTCATCGAAGGACGAACAATCATCAAGCACATGTGAATCAAACGAATAACTGCCTGATTTGGTATAGCGATGAAATCCTTTTTCAAGAATCAAACGGATCACCGATTTGGCAGGCTCTTCTTGTGATGAAATAGTTCCAAGCAATTTCAGTTTCGCCGGATGTTTGGATTTTTCATTTTTATATGAAATGCCGTACTGTTTGATACCGGAAGGCGCGATATGAATTTCAGTGATCGAATATGTAATATCGTGGCAATTGCCAACGTCGGCGGCAGCGTACGAAGAGTATATAATTTCCCAATCAGAATCATCGCTTTGAGCGCATAAAGAGCTGCAAATAAACAATGTGCATGCGATTCTAAACTGTATATTCATTGGGATCAATTATTTTTCGCTATAAATTGTTCTAATTTTTCACATAGGCCTATAATTTCAGATGAAAGATCATCTATTGAATTTGTATGCTTTATTGCTTTCCTGCAAAAATTCAATTTATCAGTAATGGTGCCAGATTGTTCTTTATAGCTGCCTTTTCGTTTTTTATCGGACAACAATTTATCAATAAACTCTCCTAGATAAACATCTTGATAGTCAAATTCAGTGAAATCTGTGGTGAGTGATAAATCTGTAACATCTGCAACACCTTCATATTCAGCGACAATTCTAAGCAAAACTTCTTTCTTAATAGAATTTTCAATTTCTTGGCAATTTAGTGGATAAAAATTATCGCCGAGTGCCTTTTTAAGTGATTCGTGGCGCTCCAATTTCTTTAACCCATCTTTATCTGCAATCACAAACAGTCGGTTACATATTTTCTTAGCATTAATCAAGTCATCATCTTGTATGTCATCCAAAAATGACCAATGTGCAATATTGCTTCCACTATATTCAACAAAAGAATAATGAATGTCTTCTCTATATTTTTTTCTTTCAGATGAATCCTGATACAAGTTAAAGCAATGCCTCAGATATAATCTATCTGTAATACCTTCCACCCATATGGTGCAATTTGATAAAAAGACTGACGAATTCTTAACACCGATTTGATCCAGAAGTTTAATATTAGGATTACTTTGGTTTTCAATAAAAAAAGTTGGCGTTACTTGTTTGTCTGTTTTATTTCCATTAGCCTTTCTAACACTAAAAATGGAAACATCGTCATAATCCAAAGTCAGGTCAAGAAAATGGTTCGAATGAGTCGCAACAAAATATTGGAATCTGCTAAATTTTTTATTCAGGAAAGTTTCAACCAGTTTACGTTGCATTCCTGGATGCAAAAAAAGTTCGGGTTCCTCAATAAACAATAACAGGTTTTTGTCTTGATTGAGAAAAAGAGGGAAGGTCATTATGATAATCGATTGAATCCCATCTCCCAAATTGTAAATCGGTTGTTCTTTTTCATTCCCAATTTGAACTGAAACAACGTCACTTCCCTTTGTTGCCGTTAATTCAATTCTTTGTTTTTCAAAGAAATTCTCACTTAAAAAGGATTCAAAATCCCTAATGATCTCCCTCTCATCCGGCCCGCCTCTTTTTAGTGACTCTATTTTATCATACAAACTTAAACCAGTAAAAATATCAAGTTTTTCGTTTTTAAAATAATCAATATCCGTTCTTATTTTATAACTATCTTGCTCAATAAGTTTTCTCAGACCTCTCAAGCTTGGAATATAGAGTTTATGAAAATCAAATTTAAGTTTTGGATCGTCAATAAGATTATCAATTTGATCTTTGTATTTTTTTCCAATTGGCCGTAGAGAACTAGCTGTTTGTTTTGTATTAGTTGTACGACCAATAACGATGGTCGTCGTCCCATTATCATTAATGGAAGCGGCTTTACTTATTAAATCAACACTCGGTTTAAGAAACTCTTCACCTTCTTTCGCAAATTGGATAGATTGAATTTGTTTAGCATTTTCTATGATTTTTTCATAATCGATGATTCCCAGAGAATCAATTTTTTTCTGGAGTTCTTTTTTAAACTCATCAACCAATAAATTTACTTCATTTAACGGAATAGCCGTAGGAACAAAATTCAATTTTTCAGTCTTGAATAATAAGCGAATGAATCGACTTTTCCCCGAATTGTTTGGTCCGATAAAAATATTGAGTTGAGATAAATCGCGGATTGCGTTTTCTTGATGATCAAATTTGTATGAGGCAAATTGTTCGTCTAAAACAATCTGGCTGATAGAGTGTTTCAATTTAAAAACTCCCAATTAACTATCCCCCAACTTGCGAAAACACGGTGCTTACCTGAATAAGCTCCGAAACGCCGGCTGGATGGCGCTCCGGTTTGTCGGTAATGATTTTTGTTCTGATCCAATCCGACAATTCACCGTCCGATTTCCCGCTGCGGATAAATTGTTTCACGTCGAGTCCGTCGTTGGAGAACAAACACCATTTTAATTTCCCAAGCGACGTGAGGCGAATGCGGTTGCACGATGAACAAAAATGATCGGAATAGGGATCGATGAATCCGATTTTGCCGCGGAAATTTGGAATCTTAAATAATTTTGCTGGGCCGGTTTTGAGCGTTTCATCGACAGGCTGAAGTTCATATTTCTTTCCGACGATTTGTTTCAGTTCATCGGTCTTGATAATATAATTCGCATCAAAGGTATTACCATAATCGCCCGACGAAGGCATGTACTCGATAAAGCGGATATGGAACGGTTCTTTCCGCGCCAATTCTACAAATTCCAAAATCTCGTCGTCATTGATGCCGCGCATGGCTACCATGTTGATTTTCACCGGATCCAAACCCGCTTCGAGGGATTTCCAAATCGCTTTCCAAACCTGATCGAATCCATCGAAACGCGCCATGTTTTTAAATTTCTCGCGATTCAGCGTATCAAGACTGATATTGACGCGGCGCAAACCTGATTGCCGGAATTCGCCGATCATGTCGTGCAGCAAATACCCATTCGTCGTCATCGCAAAAGAGCGCAGCGGCATTCGCCCGATTCGCCGGACGAGTTCGGTAATATCTTTACGCACGGTCGGTTCGCCGCCGGTAATCCGGATCTTTTCAATACCGAGATCGACCAGCACCCGAACGATGCGCTCGATCTCATCAAACGTCAGCAATTCATCGCGCGGAACAAATTCCACTCCGTCCGACGGCATGCAATACACGCAACGGAAATTACACCGATCGGTAACGGAGAGCCTGAGATAATCTATTTTACGATGGAAACCATCGATAAGAGCCATGATACGATGACCTTCTTCATTCACCGTGGTCATTTCATTTGACGCAAACTACTTAATAAAATTCCGAAAATCAAAGCCGTTTTTTTTTTGCTTGCATTTCCATCATCCCCCCGTTACCTTTCTCACGCGCATTTCAAACCTGTTTGAAAACTCTACCTTTATCGATCATGAAAAAACCGCTGATCCTGATTGTCGATGACAATCCGCACATCTCGAAATTGATTACGATCAATCTTGAAAAAGAAGGATATGACGTGACGCACGCGGCCAACGGTGAAGAAGGATTGCAAAAACTTGAGGCCGTCAAACCTGATCTTGTTATCTCCGACGTCATGATGCCCAAAATCGACGGCATTACCATGTGCCAGCAAATTCGCACTCAAAGCAGCCTCCCGATGATTCCGTTTATGTTTCTGACGTCGATCGACGCGGACGTCACTTTGAAACGCGGTTTCAGGACCGGCGCCGATCAATACCTGATCAAATCCGAAATCAACCGCGATGTCCTGCTCGCCAAAATCAACGACATGTTGAAACATGTCAACAAATTAGCGCAGATCGATGCCTTAGGAAATACCATCCAGGGCGATCTTGCGGAATTGTGTTTTGTTGAAATTATCCAGCTCTTGTACATTCACAAAAAAACAGGTACGTTGATTATCCGCCGCCAATTTTATCCTGAAGCAACGATCGTCGCCGATCAAGGCGAAATTATTCACGCTATATTGGGTGAAGATCAGAACGAAAAAGTTTTGCAAACTATCGCAGCCTGGAAACGCGGAGAATTTGTCTTTAATCAATCGGTTGTAGACTCTTTTCCCCGCACTATCAAAACGACGACCCTCAATCTTATCCTTGAAAGTTGCCGCCATTTCTCCTGATTTAACTAACTGAAAATCGTAATTCATAAACGGATCCTTGCAATTGAAAATATTGTCGTTCCTGATTCCTATCATGCTCTTAATTAATAACGAGTCGAAAAAGCAGATTCCGCAAATTCTGACAGATCCCGCTAACTTGCGAGCACACGTCGATTCATTAACCCGCGTTTATCCGGCACGTAATTACTTGAATACAGTATCACTGGATCAAGCAGCAGAATACATTTTTAATGAATTTTCAAAATATACGACACGCGTAAGTTATCAAACTTATCAGGTTGACAGCATTGCGAATATAAACGTTCTCGCCAGTTCGGTTTCCCGTGTCAAAAATAAAAACGCAACCATTGCAACTCGGGAATACAGAAATGTAATTGCTTCGTTTGGCCCTGAAGACGGCGAGCGTTTGATCATCGGCGCACACTACGACGTATGCGGCGATCAACCGGGAGCGGATGACAACGCCAGTGGAGTAGCCGGACTTCTCGAGTTGGCGCGACTTATTCATGCATTGAACCCTGATTTGAAATATCGCGTTGATTTAGTAGCCTATTCCCTTGAAGAGCCACCGTATTTCCGCTCACAATGGATGGGCAGCGCTATTCATGCAAAAAGTCTGAAAGACAGCAACATTGCCGTCAAAGCTATGATTAGTCTCGAAATGATTGGGTATTTTTCAGAGGTGGAAGATTCTCAAGACTTTCCCTTCCCTCTTTTAAATTGGTTCTATCCTTCCACCGGCAATTTCATAACTGTAGTAGCCAATTTTTCAAATTTCTCTCTGGCGGGCCGGTTTAAATCGCTTATGAAAGAGGTTTCTGAAGTTCCTGCTCATGCCTTTCGAGCGCCGTCATGGATACCTGGAATTGATTTATCGGATCATGCGAATTACTGGAAATATGGATTTGCGGCGCTTATGATTACCGACACGGCGTATAACAGAAACAGGAATTATCTTAACAATGGAGACACCGGAGAAACATTGAATTACGATAAAATGGCTGAAGTAGTGGAAGGCGTATACTGGGCGATGTTAAATTTATAACATAATTATTCTGAAATAAAAAAAACCCTCGAAGAAAATCTCCGAGGGTTTTATTTTTTTATGTCTT
>JABWBZ010000394.1 GCA_013359335.1 bacterium | reverse complement strand
ATCGGTTCCGTACAAAGATCAAGTAATTGACGTGGATGCAACGGTTGTAAAACGTTTAGAAGAGGCTGGCGCCGTGCTTATCGCGAAACTGACGATGGGCGAATTAGCCTGGGGCGACGTGTGGTACGGCGGCAAGACTCGTAACCCATGGAATCTTGAACGCGGTTCGAGCGGTTCGTCGGCCGGATCGGCTTCGGCGACGTCGGCGGGTTTGGTCGGATTTTCGATAGGAACGGAAACGTGGGGTTCGATCGTATCGCCGTCGACGGAGTGCGGCGTTACTGGGTTACGTCCGACGTACGGGCGCGTCAGTCGTCATGGAGCGATGGCGCTAAGTTGGTCGATGGATAAAATCGGTCCGATCTGCCGAACAGTCGAAGACTGTGCGCTCGTCTTCAATGCAATTTACGGCCCGGATGGAGTCGATCCGACATTGTACGATGCGCCGTTTAACTACGATCCAAAGCTTGATATAAAAAAATTACGTGTAGGATATTTGAAAACCGATTTTGAAAAAGACTCAGCCAACATGCAGTATTATTCGGCTGCATTTGAAACGTTGAAAAATATGGGCGTGCAGTTAGTTCCCGTCGAATTACCCCAATATCCGACGTTCGACATAGCGATCATACTCAGCGCGGAAGCCGGCGCGGCGTTTGACGAGCTCACGCGCAGTAGCAAAGACGATTTGCTCGTGCGTCAAATCAAAAACGCTTGGCCGAATGTTTTCCGTACGTCGCGGTTTATTCCAGCTGTCGAGTATATTCAAGCCAATCGAATCCGGAATCTGATTATTCAGGACATGCAAAAGCTCATGACGACGGTCGACGTTTATCTGGCGCCTCCATTTGCCGGCGATAATTTATTATTGACCAATTTAACCGGCCATCCGTGCGTGGTGTTACCGATTGGGTTTACGGAAAATAATTTGCCGAAGACGATCACGTTTATGGGAAAACTTTTCGGCGAAGCGCAGATTTTGGCGTTAGCCAAGCGTTATCAGGATGCTACGGCATTTCATAAAAAACATCCGACGTTGTAAAACTTTAGTAAAGTCGCGACAACCAACGCATAATGTTAAGTGCAAATTGGCGATTGTCATTACCGGGAATATTCATTCCGAATTTCGCATCCCCGTCAATTTGCGCGGTCAGCATTGCCGCTTCACCCAAGACCACGACACGGCCTTTTCCAAAATTCAATGCAAGACCTTGATTGCGTCCGTGGATGGAAATAGGATCCGGAAATCGCGTGTAAGTTTTTCCTCCGTCTTTCCAGATTGAATCAGGAATGGTTTCCTGCGCTGTTGAACTGAGTTGCAGAAGCACGGCGGCCTCGGCGGAGCCTTTCAGCGATTGCCCGGTGAAGGCCGCGACTTTTCGGATTTGTTCAGTAGAATTACGGCCTTCGATGATCGGATGATTTTTGAGTAAACCGTTTTGCCGGCTGAAAACCAATTGATCTTTAAATTTTGAGTCGCCTTCATAATTCATCGAGTCGGCGACAAATCCATTACTCATTTCAACTCCAAACATTGTTGCCAGAGATTGCGCCGCCGAGCCCATCGGATAATGATCGGCAATGAGCAGCAACGATCCACCTGCTTTTACCCACTCGCGAACAACCTCGCATTCACTTTCATCAAAAGCTGTGAGATATTTTTCCTCTTTACCTTTTGCATTGGCAATGACCAGGACTGAATAGCCGGATAAACGCTCGTACGTAAAAGACTCAGAATTTCGTTCAACGATATAACCGTCGTTGCGAATTAAATTGACAAACGGCGCGTATCGTCCGGTCGATGTGTGAAAATTTTTATGGGCTTCGTCGAACAAAACTTTCGGATGTGACGAGGTGTAAGCCGGTTTGTCGACT
>JABWBZ010000393.1 GCA_013359335.1 bacterium | reverse complement strand
TTTACCGACTGAACCTAAACCGCCGATGAATTATAAGTTGGTGTTTTCAGTGCACGGCCTGATCAACGAATACATCGAATCGTGCGTGAAAATTCGCGATGGAAAAATCATTCACGCCGATCCGATGATCGAAGTCGAGGAACTTGAATTCCCGGCTCCGTTTGGAAAATTGGAAGCGTTCAACACTTCCGGCGGCACGTCCACGTTACCGAAAACGTATTTAGGAAAAGTAAAAAATTTAGATTACAAAACGATTCGTTATCCCGGCCACTGCGCACAATTCAAATTATTGCTGGATCTTGGATTGACTTCTTCTAAACCGATTCAGGTTGGAAAAAATAAAATCGCACCGCGCGATCTGTTATCGGTTTTGCTGACCGAGAAACTGACGATGGAAGGCAAAGATTGCGTGCTTGTTCGCGTGGCCGTCGACGGGAAAAAATCGGGCAAGTCGAAGTCCGTTCAGTACCAGATTATCGATTACGGCGATGAGCACGTCACGGCTATGATGCGGCTCACGTCGTATCCGATTGCCGTCATCGCACAAATGATGGCATCCGGCGTGATCACGCAGCGAGGCGTGGTGCCGCAGGAAGTGTGCGTTCCGGCCGATACGTTTATTTCCGAACTGTGGAAGCGCGGCATTGAAATATCGATTCAATCGAATTGACAACCTAATTGATATCGAAAGGAAAAAAATTGTCTAGCCGATCGACCATTCGCCGTAAAAAAGCAAAAGAATTTGCCGAAAAACCGGATTTTAAATTTGAATTTGACGGATACGATGCGATCCGGCCGGAACTTTTGGAAACGTTTGCGTATGAATATCCCGGTAAGCGTAGCGAAGTGACGGTTGAAACGGATGAATTTACGGCCGTGTGCCCGTGGTCGGGGCTTCCTGATTTTGCCAAAATCACGGTTGTGTATGTTCCGAATAAAGACGTGATCGAATTGCGTTCATACAAATATTATTTGTACAGCTACCGCAATGTTGGAATTTTTCAGGAACATTTGACGCAGCGATTATTGGGCGATTTAGTGCGTTGCTGTGATCCTTTGGAAATGACGGTGATAACGGATTATAATATTCGCGGGGGCATTCATACGATTTCAAAAGCTTCGTACCGCAAGAAAAAATGAGTTTTTTTAATTTTATTTTCCTACATTCTCACCGTTTGGTTACATTAAGAAAAAGCTGCGTATGACGAATCCTTCACCTGCCTCTCCCAATGCTTCAAAAATTCTCGTCGTGGACGACAACGATGCCATGGTTAATTTGCTGAGCGAGTTTTTGGAAGAGGCCGGATACAAAGTGATCACGGCTCGCGACGGGAAAGAAGCGATTGATCAGGTGACGCGGGAAAATCCGGATTTGATTTTGCTCGATGCCGTCATGCCCGCGATGACGGGATACGAGGTAACTGAAAAATTAAAATCCGAAAACCATACGCGCTTGATTCCGATCATCATGCTCACCGGCTTGTCCGATTTCAATGACAAACTCAAAGGCATTGAATTGGGCGTGGACGATTTTATTATGAAGCCGTTCAATCGCCTCGAACTCCTCACGCGCGTGAAGTCGCTGATCCGCGTGAAACAGTTTACCGACGAACTCGAAAATGCCGAAACGGTGATTTTCAGTCTCGCGCTTGCGGTGGAAGCGAAGGATTCCTACACCGAAGGCCACTGCAATCGTTTGTCCTATTACGGCGCAAAGCTGGCCGAACGGATCGGGCTGAATGAAGAGCAGATCAAAGCCGTCCGACGTGGCGGCATTTTGCATGACATCGGAAAAATTGCGATCAACGATACGATTCTGCTGAAGCCGGGGCCCTTGACGAAAGAAGAATTTGATATTATGAAACAGCATACGCTTATCGGCGAGCGAAT
>JABWBZ010000108.1 GCA_013359335.1 bacterium | reverse complement strand
GAGCGAGAGACGAGATTCGAACTCGCGACATCAACCTTGGCAAGGTTGCACTCTACCAACTGAGCTACTCTCGCTTATAAAAGCTAAATTAACAAGTGCTTATGAAGAACATTTCCAACAACCGGTGGTTCTAAATTGGGAAATCAATATATAGAAAAAAGAATAATTTGTCAAGAAATTTTAGTTTTTGATCCTTAATTAACACTATAACTTCATATTTTACAATAATATTTATTTAATTGTGAATAACTTATTATTACATACTAAACAAATAAAATCAAAATAAACAACAACTTTAATGACCATAGGCACTTTCGACTTGATGTGAATAAATTGTTAATATCGGTTTTTTTGCATTCATTTCGTACGATATATAACGGCAGACTCAAGTTATACGAACATAAATCACATCTCGTCAAATGCTGATCCCTTTCTGCAGCTAGACTTAATTTCAATTGGGCTTTTTTTGATTTATGAAAATTATTTTTTACGCGATGATTAAGAATATATAGCTGTGAATTCCTCGCTTTTAATTACCAATCATCATTAAAAAATCGTAAAACGACATAAAGAATATGTTTAGCTTCATTTTGTTTGCATTTTTATGATGAATTGGCTATTTTGCACCCACGCTTTCTTATTCACGTTTTCTGATTTTTTCAATATGTAAGGAGCAGGAGTATGCGTCTTATCACGCGCACCGATCTGGACGGGCTTACGTGTGCCGTTTTTATCACCGTTATGGAAAAAATCGATGAAGTGGTGTTCGTTGAACCCAAAGTTATGCAAGACGGTAAATTTCCCGTTACCGATCACGACATCATTGCCAATCTCCCCTATCATCCGAAATGCGCGTTATGGTTTGACCACCATACCAGCCAGGCACATCAATCGCAAGCCCACGATTACCGGGGCAAATTTGCCGTGGCCCCAAGTTGCGCGCGGGTCATTTATGATTTTTATGAACAACCCGATGAACTGAAAAAATTTAACGAATTGCTGATCGATACGGATCGCGTGGATAGCGCGCAACTAACGATTGACGATGTACTCAATCCGAAAGGTTGGGTTCTTATCTCTTATACGCTGGATCCACGCTCCGGCCTTGATGCATTTGAAGATTATTTCCAGCGGATGATCGGTTGGATTCAGGTACATACGGTTGACCAAATTCTCCAGTTGCCTGACGTCAAGTCCAAAGTGGATCGTTACCTCGCCGATCAGGACCAATTTAAGGCGGCCTTGCTCAAACACACTCAACAAGACGGTAACGTGATTATTACTGATCAACGAGGCGTCGAGAAATTTCCTTCTGGCAATCGGTTCCTGATTTATACCTTATTCCCGACCGCCAATATTTCCGCGCGATTATTCAAAGGAAAAGAACCGGGCATGATCGTGTGCGCCGTCGGACACAGTATTTTCAACCGCACATCTAAAACCGATGTCGGCGCTTTGATGGCGGAATACGGCGGGGGCGGACACAAAGGTGCCGGAACGTGCCAATTGCCCGAAGCCGAAGCGGATGCCAAAGTCAAAGAAATCGTGGAAAGAATGAAGAAGGCTGGATAAATTCACTTATTGTAAGATAGCTTCCATTACTTTATCCGTCACAGACAAATCTTCAAACGTAAAATCCGGATCGTAGTTTTTAAGTTCATCGGTTTTGTGCCACCCTGTCGCAACCGCTATCGATTTGACATTCAGGCTTTTCCCACACAACACGTCGCTGGGACTGTCGCCGATGATGGCGATTTCTTTTTCTGTGAAGTGACGATGTTTAATCGCCTTAGCCCGTTCAACGGCAATCGCAGGCAACTCATTCCGATGCATGGAATCGCTGCCGAACGCACCGAGCGGAGATGTTCCGTTAAAAAAATAATGTTCAAGCCCCGCCCGCGATAATTTGATTTGCGCTCCCTGCACTACATTACCGGTCAGCAAGCCCAATACAATATCCTCATGTCCGGCCAATTGCTCCAAAAGTTTTTCCACGCCTTTTAAAATCCTGATATCAATGCTCTGCAGTGTTGTCTCGAGCGCAGCAATATAATCGGCTATCGCCCGTTGGAGACCTGCCTGAATAACATCATCCGCTATGCAGGAAGCCTGCATCAATTCGAAAATAATTTGCGGATCGGTTTTACCCGAAAAAGGAAATTGATCGACCGGTCCCGCCGTACCGAAAATTTTGATCATCGCTTGCGTGATTGCATTTCGCGGCGCTTTGCCGCAAAGCAATAACGTCCCGTCAATATCGAATAATACTAATCGTTTCATGTCAGTTTGGCTGTTTCGAATCAACTTTATAGGCGGCTAATGTTTTTTTCAATTCTTCCGACAAGGCGCTCAGGTCGGCCGCGATCGACGCCGCGTGATTGCTCGATTTAACGAATTGCTTCGAACCTTCGGAAATTTCTTTGAGCGTCATCACAACTTGTTCCGAAGCCGTACGCTGCTGCTGTGTCGATAATGAAATTTGTCGCGCCGATTCAGTCGTGTTTTGCGCCGCGGCGAGAATATTTTGCAACACATCGGAAACTTTGGTGACCAATTCCACGCCTTCGCGTATTTTTTGGGCGCTGTCCTTGGAAGTTTTCATCAGCGTATCCATGGCCATCCTCACTTCCGTCACGGTCGTTTTGATTTCCTCCGTCGACTCGGCCACGTTTTCAGCCAATCGCCGGATTTCAGCCGCTACTACGGCAAACCGTTTTCCGGCTTCGCCGGCGCCCGTCGCTTCCAGCGCCGCATTGAACGAAATGAGTTTCGTCTGCTCGGTAATGTTATTGATGATTTCCATCACGTCCGTAATTTTCTGCATCTTCCTGCTGAGTTCGGTAATCTCGCTGATATCGGTATCGCTTTTCTTTCTGATCTCTTCGATTTTATCCTTCGTATGCTGTGACAGGTCAACGGCTTTTTGAGTAACCTGATGCGTCTCGGCAGCAATGTTGACGACCGACTCGGAATTCTCTGCAATATATCGGGATGTGGATGTAAGCTCTTCCATCGTCGCCGTCGTCTCCGTCACCGATATGGATTGTTCGCTGGAAGTGCTCGCCTGTTCTTTTGAAATCGCCAAAACGTCGTTGGACGATTCGGCTATTTTTTTGGAACTCGTCGACAATTGCAGCGCCATAGCTTGCATATTATCCGTCATGGTATTGAAGGCCTCACCCAGTTCCTGGAATTCGTCACGGGTACGAATCGCCACACGATAATCAAATTCACCTTCGCGAATCCGTTTCAAGCCGTGATGCAAAATGCTCAGCGGTCGATTGATATAATTAGCAATGCTGAAACTCAATAACGCCGAAGCCGCAACCAGCACCAATAAAGCCAATGCCGATACAATAACGATACGTTGTTTGAGATTATTCAATTCCTCATAAATTTTCATTCCGTCGACGTCGACGTACGCAAAGGCAACGATTTCACCTTTACTGTTATAAATCGGTCCGCCTCCGGTAATCCAGGTTCCCCACGCGTCGCTGTAAAAATCGCTCACGACGGCTTTAGAGAAATCTTGCTGCCATGTGATCTGAATCTTTTGTCCAACCGGCGTAAAATTATACGTCGTATCTTTCGTGATCGGATCAATCGATGCGATTGACGCATCGTCTTCCTGGGCGTCGACCACATAGATCAGCGTATCGGCGCTGGCCGTTCGCGCTTTGGTGTAGGCGTATTGAACGTAGATTTTATCATTGCGGTTATGATCACGGAAACGGCGCAAAACGGTTTGAATGTCTTTATACGCTTCCGTTTTTTCATCCTCGCGGGTTTTAATCATCTGGTGTTTGTCGCCGTCAATAAATGCGCTCATCGTCGACGCGAGAGAATACGCGTGGGATTGAATCTGGATTTTCAGATCGCGTTCGGCTTTTTTGAAAACAAACTGGTAAAGCGTGCCGACAAGGCATACGCTAATCACGATTGAAAACCCCAGAAAAATGCTGAAAAGTTTGACGCCGAATCTCATACGCTGAACCTGCTGATTGAAGTTTTTAAAAGGTTAATCGTTTTTTCGATATCGTCCACAACGCGGGCCGTATTCTGCGATGTCTTGAAAAATTCGTCGATGCTGAGAGAAATATTTTTTGCAGTGGCCGCCACTTCCTGGCTCGCCGCGCGCTGCTCGTGAGTCGACAGGGTAATATGGCGCGCCGACTCGCTGGTTTGTACCGAATGTTGCGTACTGCTTTCGAATATTCCCGTTATTTCGCGCGTAGCCTGAACCGTGCGATCCATGCGCTGGAAATCTTCATTCGAGGCTTCGACCAGATCCGTGATCGCCCGCCGCATTTCATCCAACGACAGTTTAATCTCGCTGTTCGAACGTTCGATATTCTGCGCCAGCTTCCGCACATCCGTCGCGACGATATTAAAACGTTTACTCAATTCGCCCGCGGACGACGCCTCGATCGCGGCATTAAAAGCGATTAATTTAGTCTGATCGTTGATCGTGTGAATGTATTTCATCGTCTCGCTGATTTCATCGAATTTTTTGGATAAATTAGCCACGTGAAAAATTCTCGCTTCCAATCCATCTTTGATTTCGTAAACGGTTTTTAAAATGTCCTGAATGTAGGAAAGCCCTTTGATATTATTGTCCTTCGTCATTACGGCCGCGTCGTAGACATTGACCGAACTATCGGCAATGGATCTTGCCGAAGCGGAAAGCTGTTCGATCGTCACGACGGTTTCATGAACCGATGAAGCCTGTTTGGGTAAGGTTCCCAATTGTTTTTTAAAAACGCCGCGAATTTCGACGATCGAGTTACCGAGTTTATTGACAAACTCACTCAATTCTCTCACGCTTTCGGAAATAGCCCTGAAATGATCGCGCATAGCCTTGGCTAATTCTTCGAATTCATCGCCGCTGTCGGTCATAAATCGATGCTGAACGTCCAGATGATCTTTCGATAAACTTTTCAAGTCGTAGATCAGCGAATACACCGGTTTTAATTTAAGATAAATCCAATACGTGAGCAGCAACAAGCCCAACACAACGACAAAAAAAAGCAATATGACTTTGGTGGCTTCGTGAATCTGAAAACCATAAACCACATAGACGGCGGCTATTTCGATAAACAGAACGGCCGACGCCATACCGGCAATTTTAAATAACAACGATGAGCGCTTAAACATAGTCAATTCACCTGCTGAAGGTCGATCAGTAAAACCGGTTCGTCGAATTGTGCAACCGATGCGACGGCCCAGATAATATCACACGCTCTCGATTTTTTCACTGACAGCGGCATGGTCTTTACGTCGCGGTAATGAACGGACATCAGGCCAATCAACCTATCGATCATGATGTGCCGGCGATCGGATTTCGTTATAAAAACTCGCGGAGCTTTAAATTCCTGCCTCTCGCGGAAACCCAATATCGCATCAATCGGTTCGGCTCTTTCGATAACAGGTTTTTCCTCGATGGAATCAATCTGGTTTGCCGGAATTCCATAACAGCCTTGTCCCAGGCGAAATACCAGCATTTCGAACGATTCATCGCCGTCGATTTTTTTTTCGGCAACGGTCATAAAGGTTTCCGTATCATATCGTTGAGAACCGTATGAATGTCCAGCACCAAAACCGTTTTAGATTTGAACTCAAATTCACCGGTAATGTATTCGGATTTCAATCCTGCCGGGATTTTTTGGCCGGATGTAATTTTTGATTTAGGCAAATCGATGATGTCGTGAACATAATCGACCAGAAATCCAGACGACAGTTCTCCCGCTTTGGCGATCATAATCCGGCTCAACGGGCCCGGCGTATGCGAAAGATGGAGCGCCTTGGCCAGATCGATGACGGATTCCAGATCGCCGCGAACATTGACTATGCCGAGAAAGTGATCCGGCAGTCCGGGCACAAACGTCACCGGCATCGGCGGGAGAATTTCACGAATTGATGGCCCGGGCATCGCAAAAAAGTCCGTACCGATATTGATCACGACCAATTGGACCGTCGCTTCGTCGATGTCCACGGTTTTTTCAATCCGCTGCATCCGCGCGCGATCGAGAATTTCCTGAGCGGAAAAATTTTCAGACATGTCAGTTTAATTTTTTAAGTTCGAAACCTTGAGCGAGTAACTGTTATCGGTGATAAGCAATTGAATTTCGAGACGGGTCGAGTCGGCTGAAATATTCCAGAATTTATTGTCGTAAGGTACGTCCTGATGTTCATCCTTGTCCGGCTTTCCGTAATTCCGTTCCAACTGTGTTTTGACGCTGTCAAGATCCGCCTGATCGTACAAGGCGATATAACTAATGTAAAACAAACGGCCGTTGGCGTCAAATTCGAGATAATAATCGCGCTGGTGGCGTTGCACGACGATGATCGAGCCGCCGGTTTGCATATTCACAACCTGCGATATTTTCTTGAACGATGAATCTTTTGCCGTCAATGAATCGATGCGATTAACCGATGCGCCCCATGGTATTCCGTAAAATCCTTTATGAAATATGAATTGATCGCCGACGTGGCGTTTGCGGCATCCGCCGCTCAGCGCCGCCAGAATGAGCAGCCATGTAAGCCATTGGGTGGACATGCTATTTACCGTGCAAAGATGTTTCCGCTTCGCTCAAAATTTTATTTTTGTTCTTCATCAAATAGTCGTACGCCGCATCGTATTCATTGGGAATAACGCCGTCAAGAACAGCTTCTTCAATCATTTTTTTCAAACGTCCGACGGTTTTACCGGGCTTGAGGCCGAAAAGCGCCATGATTTCTTCGCCTTTGATCGGCGGTTGAAAAGCGCGCAACCGGTCTTTTTCTTCCACTTCGCGAACGCGCTGCAATACGCGTTCAAAATTTTCCAAATGCCTTTTGGCGCGTTCTTTATTACCGGAAGTGATATCGGCACGGCACAGTGTCAGCAATGCATCGACGTCCTGCCCGCTGTCGAAAATCAACCGGCGGATGGCGCTATCCGTGACTTCCTCGTCGACCAATTGAATCGGGCGCATGTGCAGCCGCACCATTTTGGAAACGTAATTCAAAAAGTCCGTCGGCAATTTCATTTTCCGGCCGATGCCCTTAACCATACGCGATCCGACGTCTTCGTGTCCGTGAAAGGTCCAACCGGCGCCGTCGACAAACCGTTTCGTACGAGGCTTTCCGATGTCGTGCATCAACGCGGCAAAACGCAGCCGTGTATCTTCCGACATCTCGGCCATATTGTCAAGCACTTTTAGCGTATGCTTAAAAACATCTTTGTGAAGATAACCTTGCTGCTGTTCGACGCCGGCCAGCGCCGTCAATTCGGGAAAAATAATTTTCAACAAACCGGTATCGTTGAGAATATTCATTCCGGCCGACGGCTTCGGGCTGTCAATGATTTTGATCAATTCATCCGTAATCCTTTCCTGTGAAATAATCGCGATACGTTCCGCGTTACGCGCGATACCGTCGAGCGTCGCCGGGTCGATCGTAAATAACAACTGCGATGCGAATCGCACGGCGCGCATCATGCGCAATGGATCATCCGAAAATGTTGTATCGGGGTCGAGCGGCGTCCGGATAATTTTTTTCGTGATATCGTCACGCCCGTTGAAAAGGTCGATGATCTGGCCGAAAGACGCCTGCGTGATGGACATCGCCAACGCATTAATCGTAAAATCGCGGCGCGACAGATCGCTTTGCAGATCCGCCGCCTGCACGACCGGTTTTCGGGAATCCTGATGATAGCTTTCGCTGCGCGCACCGACAAATTCGATTTTTAGGTCGAAATTTTCCGGCCCCATCGGCAACATCGCCGTTCCGAAATTCGAATAAATCACGAGCGTTTGAATACGGAAAGCTTTGGCAACTTTTTCGGCAAACGCCACGCCGTCGCCGACTACCATCACGTCGAAATCTTTGACAGTTCGGCCCAGTATCGTATCGCGAACGTATCCTCCGACGACGTACGCGTCGATTACGTTTTCATCGGCAATGCCGCCGATTTTTTTGATCAATTCTTTAATTAATTCTTCCCGTGTCATTTGAGTCGTTGACCTGAAATTGGATCGAACCAGTGAAATTTTTTAACCGACAAAAAATATTCACGGCCGATCGTCCATGTTTTGGAAATTGATCCCTTGACCACTGCTTGCGCGTTGCCAATAGTAAAATATAAATGCGATTCGCCGCCGAGGTGCTCGGCATATTTTAGCACAGCTTTGAATGTCCCGTCATTATGCGACTCCAAAATTTCAACGTCTTCCGGCCTGAATCCGACAACCACGGTTTCGCCGGACGACCGGATCGTTGCTCCAAATGATTGTCCTTCGCAAATCCATTCGCCATGATCACGGCGCACCGTAAGAAAATTCATCGAGGGTGTTCCGATAAATTCCGCAACAAACCGGTCGTATGGTTGGCGATAAATCTCCAGCGGTTTATCGATTTGCCTGACTTTACCCTGCGCCATCACGACCATCGTATCGGCCAGCGTCATCGCTTCTACCTGGTCGTGCGTCACGTAAATCATCGTCCAGCCGAGCGAGCGCGACAATCGCAATAACTCAACCCGCATTTCAACGCGCAATTGCGCATCCAGATTGCTCAACGGTTCATCCAACAAAAAAACTTTGGGTTTACGGACAATGGCCCGGCCAACGGCGACGCGTTGTCTTTGCCCGCCGGAAAGCGCTTTCGGTTTTCGGTCGAGCAGCGAAACCAGTTGTAAAATTTCTGCGGCTTCCGTCACACGCTTGTGAATTTCATTTTTATCGACGCCACGGACGCGTAGTCCGAAAGCCATATTGTCAAAAACCGTCATGTGCGGATACAGCGCATAATTTTGAAAAACCATCGCCATGTCGCGGTCTTTCGGATGACGGTCATTGATCGTTTCGCCGTCCATCAGAATTTTTCCGGCGCTGACGTCCTCAAGCCCGGCAATCATTCGCAGCACGGTTGTTTTCCCGCAACCGGAAGGCCCGACTACCACTTGCGTCGTTTTATCTTCCACGGTGAAACTGACCTCGTCGACAGCTGTCACCGACTGCTTTTTACCTGAAAAAATTTTACTGATCGATTGAAGTTCAATATGCGCCATGAAGGTGTGCGTCCGTGCCTTGATGGAAGACCGCCTGTGCGCGGTGAACAGCTTAAGCCTGGTCTTTGCTGACGAATATGTCGAGTTGTTTTTTCTTTTTTTCTTTCGCCTTGAGCGACTTCGATTTATTCGAATGCTTTTGTTCAAGCGCTGCAAAATCGTAAGCAAATTCCTGGATGAATTTTTCAAGATCGCGTATGATTTTAGACTGTTTCGCTCCGGATAATACCGTCGCATGCGTTTCCAGGATATTCCCGGCGATCAATTGGCTTTCGCGGTCGGAAAAATTAAACCGTGTTTTCAAAAAATTTTGCAGTTCGTCGTCGGTCATGATTGGTGCTCAGCGAGAAGCTGTTCGATAATGTTCAGCGTCGAAATGCCGTCGGCTTCGGCGTTGAAATTGGTTACTAAGCGATGGCGAAGCACCGGCTTGGTTACGGCGCGCACGTCGTCGATTTCCGGCATAAATCTTCCGTCGAGAATCGCACGGGCTTTGGCGCCGAGAATCAGGTATTGCGAGGCGCGCGGGCCGGCTCCCCAACTGACCCAATCGTTGATAAATTTCGGCGCGGTCGGCGTTTTGGGACGCGTTTTTGAAACTAAATTCACCGCATATTGAATCACGTTATCCGCGACGGGCACGCGCCGAACCAAGTCTTGAAAATAAATTATGTCCTGCGCGCTAAGAATTTTATGCAAGTCGCTGGCGTACGAACTCGTCGTCGATTTGACAATGTCAATCTCTTCACTTACGCTGGGATAATCGACCCAAATATTGAACATGAATCGATCTAACTGCGCTTCTGGCAAAGGATACGTTCCTTCCTGCTCGATCGGATTTTGCGTAGCCAGTACGAAAAAAGGTTCCGTTAATGTGTACGTATTACCCGATGCCGTCACTTTATGTTCTTGCATGGCTTCCAAAAGCGCCGATTGCGTTTTCGGCGGCGTCCGGTTGATCTCATCCGCCAGCACGATATTGGCAAACACGGGACCTTTGACAAAACGAAATTGTTTTTGTCCCGTTGACACGTTTTCTTCGATCACTTCCGTGCCGACAATGTCGCTCGGCATCAGGTCGGGCGTAAATTGAATACGGCTGAATTTCAAATCCAAAACTTTTGACAATGTGTGAATCAGCAACGTTTTCGCCAGGCCCGGAATTCCGATCAACAGACAATGACCGCGTGAAAAAAGCGCGATGATCAGTTCGGCAATAATCGCATGTTGCCCGATAATTACTTTTCCGATTTCTTTTTCCAGCGCTTCGCGGGCTTCTTTCAGCGCTTTCACCGCATCGACGTCGTTCATTCCTTCTACAATTTTCATTGCCTGCTGCAATTCCGTTGTTTTTTCTGCCGTCTGCATGAAATCCTTTCTACGTTTGTGCTGCCGTTCGGTCCAACATGTCGTCGTCCGCTTTATTCCAGCCGCTCGTTTCTTTCCACCAATGCGAAGCGCAATCGGGGCATCGGTACAATGTTTTTCCGTCGCGCACGGCTAAAGCGTCCAACCCGTTTTCCGATACCGTCCCTTCGCCGAAATTTTTGATTAATTGGTAATGTTCGTAAGGCTTGATACGTTCCCACCGGCCTGAAGGATGCGCTCCGGTGACCATAAATCTGCTGAAGGCCGAACAATGAGAACAACGGTACACCTGGCCGTTGGTATCGGACGATTGAAGCGTTAAAATATTTTTTGCGCGCGCGAGATACAGCGCGTCACTCCAGTAAAACTTCTGTTTGGATCGGATCATGGATGTTCGTTTAAAGCGAATCATTATACTTAGCGGCAAACGCCGTCAGGGCTTAAAAAATCGGGTTAAAAAGAATTACAGGCCGTCGACCTGAATTTCTCTCGGGTATTCAACGACATATTTGATGCGCAGTTCAATTTTTTCTTTCGGCTTGATGCGAAGGCGCCATTCGACGACGCCGTTGCCTTTACGCTCCATCACGCCATTAGGATGAGCGGCGATATTTTTATCTTTTTCAAATTGCGGAATAACAGTCTCGACTTTAATGCGCTCATCCTGCGAAACCGGAAATTGATCCTGCACCGTGATCGTATCTTCGGTTTTCTTGAAACTTTCGATGGTGATTTTGTATTCAAAAGTTTTTTTCGTACTCTTCGAAAAAATGCCGGATTCGGCCTTATAATCGCGCACCTGTTCGCGCTTGATCTTGATCGCGTCATCCACGCCCAAAAAGACATTAAACGTTTCCGTCGGGATCACGGTATTCAGGTACGATGTGCCGACAAAGTTATTACCGAAGAAAATATTGGCATTGCCCGACAAAAACGGAACTTCGGTCGTGTTTTCGATCTTTCCCTTAAGATAGGCCAGCTGAGATAATTTCGGCACCGATGAGTATTCAAAATCCGATTTTAATTTTTCGGTTGTAATCAGCACTTTGTGATCGAAATTATCGGAAGGAATAGTGGCCGGTTTGGTAACGTTGAAAACGACCGACGTTGAACGAGTTTCGACCACGGCGCTCTCCGAGCCTAAGTCATTGACTTCTCCTGCGATTTCTTCCTCGTCAATACTTTGTTCTTTTGCTTTCTCGCTTTTTTTGAAATAACGAACGCCTGCACCCGCTCCAGCCATCGGAGCCAAAGTCTTGGCATCATCCGCTTTTCCGGATAGGTAGTACTCATAAACATTCAGATACCATGAACTCAATTGCGGCATGGTTGCGGAAATATTCGGGCGCGCCGTGGAGATGGACAACTTCACGCCTTTCCAGTCTTCACCCGTGCTTTGGGCAACCATCGCGTAATAAACCATGTCCACCGATTTGTCGTCCGGCGAAACGCGCACGTCGTACACCGGATACCATTTGGCGCCGGTCAACACGTACGAAACATCCAGATTCAAATTGCCCGCTTTGGCAACGCTGACGGAAACCCAGACTTTTTTACGAGTCAATTTGGAGTAGCCTGAGAGTTGATTGATTTGTTGCTGAATAACATTTTTCTTGGAAGCTACGTCATTTTTTTTCTTTTCTAAGGTTCGGATTTCATCGTTAATTTTTTCGATATTGCTATCGTAGAACACGAAAAGTTTGGTCCAGTCGTCCATCGACGGTTTGGGCACGTCTTTATTATTACTCTGATTGACCACGCTGTTTTTAATTTCATTAAGCAATTCTTTTTCTTTATTCAACAAGGACAACCGATCCGAATGAACGCGCTCCTCAGCCTGCAGGATAGCCAACTGATCCTGAAGTTCCTTCAAACGATTCTTTGGCAGCGTGTCGATGTAGTCCATTTCGATTTTGATATCGGTGATTTTAGCGGAAGCGGAGCCTGAACCGCCAACGCGCAGTGACTGGTCTTGCAGAGATGACGGCAAATCTTTGAGCAACAGGTCATAATCGCCGGGATTCAGAAAAATCTCAGCGCTTCGCGTCACGGCAGCCCGATCGACGTATACGGTCACGCCTGTAATCGATGCATCGACCGTGCGTTGGCCTTGCGCCAAGACGCTTCCGGCCATCAATGTTATCAACAAAAAAATCTTTTTCATACACACCTCGTTTGGTTTTTTAATAAAATTTTATGCGCAAACATGATCGCTTGTCGCAGAAAGTTTTTTTTCATAAAAATATCTTAAAATCCGAACCGGAAGGTCATTAAAATGACAATGAGAGCCTGCAGCACAATGGTTATAACTGAAAATAGTTTCCATTTTCCGATCAATTGCTGGTACAGTTTTTCGTCATCCATACCGTTGTTGTCTTTTTTGTAAACGGCTTGCGCTTTTTTAAGCTGTCCCATTCCCGCATGCGACATACCGATGGCCACGACGGCGAGAATTAATTTCAATTGAATATAAAAACGAAATTTCACCCATTCCATGCCATAGATATAAACCATCGCGAGTCCGCTCAGGAACATGACCATCCATCCGGCATTCAACAATGTTTTATTAATGCGCCGTGCCAGCGCCAGCGCGTATTCACGCGATTGCAATTGATCGGTTTCGAGAAACGCCGAAAGATAAACGTATTGAATCAGCGCCGCTCCCATCCACATGATGAGTCCGAAAATATGCAGAACTTTCAGTGCAGGCATCAGATATTCCATAGACGTTTTGTCCTTTTACTGGTATTTGCCAATATATGACGCAGAATTAATTAGTTTCGGAGTGACAAGAGGCTTCAGTTCTTAGACATTTTCAGTGAAAACTAATTAAACATTACGGCTGATAAATATCCGACCACTTCATCGTAATCGCCGCTCACTTCGCCCGACGTGTGATACGATAAGACTTTCGAGTGGCGTGCATTTAATTGTTTGGAAGCGATCATCGTGGCGAGGATCGCCCCGGCGCCGCACGCTTCGCACTGATGCGAACGGATATCGGTGTGAAAACGTTTTTCGTCAAATGCTTCCAGATCCTTGATTACAACATGATCGAGATGATTGGCTTGACGCACCGGATGGTAATGCGACAGATCGCTGCTCGCGACGATCAGTACGCGCCGGTTTTTTAAAATTTCCGCCAAAACGTTGCCTAGCGCCGTGCTCGTCTCCCAATCCTGCTCGCCCATTACCAGCGGCAGTAAAACAAAATCTTTAAGCACGTACTGCAAAAAAGGTAGTTGCACTTCCAAGCCATGTTCCTCGCGATGCCCCAATTCCGACGGGATAACAACGGACGTCGCTTCGATTAATTCTTCGGCAAGTTTCCGATCGACCGGCACCGTACCGAGCGGCGTAGCATAATCGCCGGGATACACTGAAACGCCATGAAAAAAATCCCGATGGCTGGGAGAAATGACCACCACCGTATCGTATTCACGACCGGACAATTGATGATACGTGTGCGCCGCAACGTGTCCGGAATACATGTAACCGGCATGCGGCGCCACCAAACCATAAATTGGCGTTTCAATTTTTTCTTCGGCAGCGCGCACAAACATGGTTCTTAATTCGGCCGTCAATTCATCGCGCCCACCCGGATAGAAAAGTCCGGCGACAGCGGGTTGGCGTGTTTTAAATGAAAGGCTCATAACGATCCTTTCGCCATCATTCTTTGATGGGCAGTT
>JABWBZ010000107.1 GCA_013359335.1 bacterium | reverse complement strand
GGAGCACACCAATGACGATAGGGATTCCGGATAAGGGGTGGATGGAAATTTTACCAAGCCATTCGCGGAAGGTGGAACGGTCTTCATGTCTGACGACTTGTTGAATGACGTTGTTGGCCCGCAACCGGCGCTGAATGTAAGTTTCTTCGCGTTTATCCTCCGGCTGTACGCCGTGACGTTGCGCGACGTAGGCATCGCCCTCGCGAATCATGAGTGCTTCCGGCTGGGAACCGACCATCTTGAGAAGTTCGTGAAGTTGACCGTGGAGTTTCTCATCCTGCCGGCCCTGGCGCGCGTGTTCGATCTGCGCGGCGATTTGATCAAGGCCTTGTTTTTTGACGGCCGAGGTCGGAATCACGGCAACGCCGAGAAGTTCGCTGAGCTTTTCCACGTCGATTGTTACGCCTTCTTTTTTGACTTCATCCATGAAATTCAGAGCGACAATCACAGGAAATCCCATGTCGATTAATTGCAGCGTCAAAAAAAGATCGCGTTCGAGATGTACGGCGTCGACGATATTGAGGATCACGTCGGCATCGAGAATAATATCGCGTGCCACGCGCTCTTCATCGTTGAATGACGATACGCCGTAAATGCCGGGGATATCGTATACGCGATGTTGTCCGAAACGCCCTTCAGTGATGTCAATGGTGGTGCCGGGATAATTGGATACGTCGACGTAGAGGCCGCTGAGATAATTGAAGAAAACCGATTTGCCGACATTGGGATTGCCGGCGAGAACTATTTTTTTGGATTTGACATCGATCGGTTCATCGTGTTCGTGATGGCGATGATACGTGCCGACTGCAGTGTGATGGCTCATAACATTTTTTCTAACTAAACCAAATCTTCGATTGTAATTTCATTGGCGATTTCGCGTCCCAATGCAATTTCCTGCTTTTGATATTTCACGACAACCGGACCGAACGGCAATTTCTGATGGCATTTCGCATGACTTCCTTCGCCGATACCAAACCGGATCAACTGCGTCCTGATCTTTTCGTCAGGAATTGAAACAAACTTAAAGCTTTTGTTTTTTTTAACCTTAGATAATTTCGTTACCATCGACTAGTTCCATTTCGAAATAGTTTTCACAACCGTAATTGAGACTCCGTCTCAATTTTTATAAATTAATATAGGTTATTCCCATTCGATAGTCAAGGATTGAAAGCAGGTTTTTGCGTCATTTTGATGTAATATTTTTTTTCAGCGGCATACATAAATCGATTCAACAGGTTTTTTTTATTAGAGCCATCTCAAAAATACTATCTCGCAGAGTCGCAAGGGCGCAAAGTTATATGTCTTAGCGTCTTGGCGGCTTTGCGAGAATATACATTCCATATTTGAGACCAGCTCTGAGAATATTTTTTCATTTGCATGGGAATTTTTTTTCTGTAAATTCATTCTAACAAATGAATTTTTTGAGTTTATTTAGGTTTATTTATTTAGGTTTATTTAATAGTATAAGCGGAGGCAATTATAATGGCTGAAGTTCAAGAAGTCGTTCAAGACATTACCGTCACGGATCATGCGCTGGCGGAGATTACCAATATCATGAAGGAACAAAGCATACCGGAGAATTATAGTTTACGGATCGGCATTCAGGGCGGCGGTTGTTCAGGTTTTTCATATTCCCTGGCTTTTGACGACCAGGTCGGTGAAAACGATATGACCTATGAATTTGGAAAAGTCAAAGTGGTCGTCGACTACAAAAGCATGTTGTATCTCAAAGGCGTTTCCTTGGATTTTCAGGATGGATTGAACGGCCGCGGATTTGTATTTAACAATCCCAATGCGACGCGTACGTGCGGTTGCGGCAGTTCGTTTTCAGCCTAAGCATTACTTTTTATAATATTTTTTACAAACCCGCGGGAATTATTCCCACGGGTTTTTTTTTGGATAATGAAACTCTGAAAATGACAATTGCTAATTCCGTGATGAAGTGTTATCTTCACGGCGTTATTTTAATTTTATTCATTTTTTTCATAGACAATCATGGCCATTGACACTCGCGAACCTGCTGAAAAAAAATTGATGTCGATGATCGATTCGGCCGGTGAAGAGTTGGAATCGCTTTCAGTTCGCTATAAAGAAAATGTGTGGAATACGCTGGTCGGCCAACCCGCTCCGGATCTGTCAAAACTTGAGGATCAACTTTTGCACGCGATGACCAATCCTGAGTGGCTTTCGTATCTGAAAAACCATCAAACCGATGACGCGCTTTTGGCAAGGCGCATGCAGATCATGCGGCTTGAGGTGGAGCGCACAATGATCGAGCGGAACGAATCGGTCGTCGAAATTCAACAAGCGATTACATCTAAATTAAACTCGCCTGACATTTTCAAATTGCATCACATACTCAACTTCGATTCACGTCGCGATCAGCGCCGTCTGGCGCTTAAAAAACTTGGTGAAACGGCTCAATCCCTGCGTCCAATGCTGATAACACTGGTTTTGCGGCGTCACGAAGCGGCAAGGCAAATCGGTTATCGTAATTATACTGAACTATATCAACATATTATCGAAACTTCATTCGACGATGGGATAGCGACGTGCGAACCTTCCGTTCAATCAGCGGCTCCTGTGTTTCAGGCGTGGCGCGATGCGTCGGAAAAATCGTTCGGCGGATTCGAACACCACGATTTCCAATACGCGGCCACGCTGGCTCATCGATTTCCTTACGATGAAAAAATTAAGCCCGAAACCATCAATGCATTGGTTCTTTCGGTTTTGGACGAAATGGGATTTTCGGATTTGCCTATTTCAACCTACGATGCCGGAAGCCAATTTCCTTCGATGTGTTTTCCGATCAGAGTTCCGTCCGACGTCCGGCTCTTCATGTCGACTAAAACCGGGTATGAAACGTACCGGCTTTTGCTGAAAGAATTCGGCAAAGCTTTATATTATGCATGCGTAGCGCAGGATGTGTATGAATTTAAGACGCCAAACACTGTGATGATTGAAACGTGCGCGAATGTTTTTCTGCGACTGATGACGACTGAAGACAAATTGTCGCAGATCGGTTTGAGTTCCAGCGAAGTTGAGGGGGCGCTTGCTTTCGAAGAAAAAATACGAAGCGTTGAAAGTTTTACGTTGATGGCGCTGACACGATTTGAGCATGGATTGTACGAGAAAGAAGAAACGCAACTTAACGATTGGTGGGCGAAATTGTATCACGATGGTTTGTCGATCGAAGGAACGATTACTCCGGACTGGCCGTTGCAGAGCATTTTCGCGGCCTCGCCATTTAAGTCAGCCGAATATATGCTTTCAACAACGCTGGCGGAAAAACTTGTCAGGCAATTATCGGGCTTACCGGCCTCCGAACAAGGGGAATCGTTACGACAAAATGTATACAGCCATGGGAATTCCAAATCATGGAAAGAGATTATAGAATTTTTTAATTAGTAAAGAATATTAAGAGGTGTCATGATTCCCACGCTTTTTGAAATTCCGATTTTTGGCGGCATTCCGATTCACAGTTTCGGCTTGATGATGGCCATTGCTTTTTTGACGAGCAGTTTTGTATTGAAACGCCTTTTTAAGAATACCGGTATTAATCCTGAGATTGCCGAACAGGTTATCCTGATTGCTGCGATCGGAGGCCTCGCCGGGTCGAAGTTATATTATTTATTGTTCGAAGCATTCGACCGTTTTGTCAAACATCCCTGGGAGATGATTTTTTCAGGCGCCGGATTGACCTGGTATGGCGGTTTTGTCGTGGCGATGATCGGGATTATTTATCTCGTCAGAAAAAATAAATTGCCGATTGTGCGTACGATCGATTTGATATCGATTCCTTTGCCGTTGGGATATGGAATTGGCCGGATCGGTTGTCACCTTGCCGGCGACGGCGACTATGGTAAACCGTGGGATGGAATTTTCGGTACGGATTATTCACGAGGCGTAGTGCCGCCGTCCCAAGCATTTTATGGAACGGAGATTGCCAAAAATTATCCGAACGGAATTGTTCCCGATCACACGCTGGTTCATCCGACGCCGATGTATGAAGCGATTATTTCTATTTTGATTTTTTTTGTTTTGTGGCAATTGAACAAAAAACCGAAGCCTGCAGGATTTATTATTTCGCTTTATTTTATTTTAGGAGGACTGGAGCGGCTAGGGATTGAGTTTTTGCGGATCAACCCTGAAGTGCTGTTTGGATTGAGCGGGGCGCAAGTAATCAGTATGTTTCTGATCATTGCCGGATTGGTTTGGCAGGCGCGGCTTTTGAAACAACCGGCTTATTCTGAAACCAAGTCAAAAAAATGATGATGTGGCCGCTGATTATATTGCTGGCGTTTGCAGCGCCCGATGCCGGAAGTAAATTTACGATCGCGCGCATCAAATACGGCGGCGGCGGGGATTGGTACGGCAATAAAACATCGTTGAATAATTTACTCGCGTTTCTGAATGCGAATACCAATATTCTGTGTGACGATAAAGAAACGTTTGTCGAGCCATCGGATATTAAATTGTTCGACTATCAATTTCTGTATATGTCTGGGCATGGGAATGTGAAATTCAGCGATACGGACGTGAAAAATTTACGAACGCACCTGACGTCGGGCGGCTTTTTGTGGTGCGATGACGATTACGGGATCGATAAATTTTTCCGGCGCGAGATGAAGCGAGTGTTTCCGGAATTGGATTTCGTGGCGATTCCTTTTTCGCATCCGATTTACCGTGTTTATTATTCTTTTCAACAAGGTTTGCCCAAGATTCACGAGCATGACGGAGGCCCGCCGGAGGCTTACGGCTTGTTTTGGAAAGGGCGTTTGGTTTGTTTCTATTCCAAAAATACGGATATCAGCGACGGTCTTGAAGGCCCGGATGTTTTCCCGGAAGATGGAATTGAAAAACATCAGGCTGCATTAAAAATGGCGTCGAATATAGTTGTTTACGCGTTGAGTAATTAGTTCACACTGAAAAAGTCATCCTGAACTGGATTCAGGATATGTCTATATCCCAAGAACATTGGTGTTACGTACCCCGACCAAGTTCGGGGTGACAAAAGGCGGCTCAGTTCTTAGACTTTTTCAGTGAAAACTAATTAACACAGAGTTTTTGGCATTAATAACTTTTAAAAAGGTCGATATGGGAAAACGATTATTTGATTGGCTCATGCTTTTTCTGATGCCCGTAACGTTATACCTGGTTTTTATTTGGGTGCCTAATGAAAAAACGATGGGCATTATTCAACGCATTTTTTATTATCACGTTCCTTCGGCGTGGATTTCATTTCTTGCCTTCGGCTTTGTATTTTTTTTCAGTATTTTGTATCTGGCAAAACGCGCCGAAAAATGGGATAAATTAGCCGCTGCATCGGCTGAACTGGGACTGGCGTTTTGTACGATCGTGCTTGTGACGGGTCCGATCTGGGCCAAACCGGTGTGGGGCATTTGGTGGACGTGGGACGCGCGGTTGACCTTGACGCTGGTGTTGTGGTTGATTTACGTCGGTTATATGATGCTCCGGATGTACGTGCAGGAAGAAGCGAAACGCGCGAGGTTGTGCGCTGTCGTGGGCATTATAGGATTTCTCGATGTGCCGTTAGTGTACATGTCGATCCGCTGGTGGAGGACGCAGCATCCGGCCCCAGTGATGGCGGGCGGCGAAGGTTCGGGTCTCGCCCCGGAAATGAAATTAGTCTTTTTCTTCTGTTTGTTGGCCTTCAGTGTTTTGTTTTTTTATTTATTGCACAAACGGTATGAAATTTTAAAAGCCGAAGAAGAAGTTAATGACTTGCACAAACAATTGGAGAAGATGGAAGCGTGAGTTTTCTTTTGGCTTTCATAAATCAATGTCCGTATATTGATCTACGCTTTTCAAAAAAATTAAGTAAAGGCCTCGTTCCGTGAATCGATGGATGATTCGAATTTATTGTGTATGCGCGCTGCTGCAAGGATTCCGGTTGTCAGCCGGCGAAAAAGGTTTTCAATTTTTGCGCGTCGGCGTGACGGCCCGCGGAGCGGCTTTGGGCGAAGCGTACACGTCGCAGTTCGGCGATGTGACCACGTATTTGTATAATCCCGCCAATGTAGCCTTGTTGACTCAACGCCAGGCTGCCGTAGGTTATATGAATCACGTGATGGATATCGGATCCGGCTACATGGCGTACGCTCAACCGACGGCCAAGTACGGCGTGTTGGGCGGAGGAATTTTGTATTTTAATTATGGCGACTTTCAAGGTTATGATGCATTTGGCAATGAAACTTCAACATTCCACGCCAGCGACTTTTCGTTGAATCTTTTTCATGCCGATCAATTTCGTGAAAATTTTTATTACGGCGCTAATCTTAAATTCATTCATTCTTCAATCGAAGATTATAATTCATCTGCTTTAGCAATGGACCTCGGGATGATTTACGAATACAAACCGATGTTAGCCGCCGTCGGAATGAGCGTCCAGAATCTCGGATTTACGACCGATGCCTATGTGAAAAAGAAAGAGCCATTGCCGTTGAGTCTCCAAATTGGCGCTTCCAAAAAATTAGAAAAAGCTCCGATAGTTGTCAGTGTTAACTGGTCCGACCTGAATCTGGCAGGTTCGATTGGCGACCGGATTAAACGGTTTGCCATCGGCACTGAATTTAATCCGAAAGAAAATCTTTTTATCCGCGCCGGATATAATCATCAACGCAGAACGGAATTGGATCTGAGTTCCGATAAAACGCTCGATCGTTTGGCCGGATTTACGGCCGGAATCGGATTTACCTATCAACGGTACCGTTTTGATTATGCCTTCGCTTCGTGGGGCATCGGCGTACTCAACCGCTTTTCCATCTCGGCCAATTTTTAATTATTCAATCTATGATACCTGCGACCGTATGTGACGTTCATTTTTCGGAATCCAAAAATGAATATGCCGTCGTATTGAAAGAAATCGCAGGCAAAAGCACCGTGACGATTCTTATCAGTGAATCGGAAGCCTGCGCCATCCGACAGGAATTGCAAAGTACGTATTTCACACCGACGGCCCACGACGTCTTGAAAGCCATTATGGATCTTCATCATGCTAAGATTGTCAAAGTGCTGATCAATCAACTGAAAGATACCGCGTTTTACGCCACGATCACCTTACAGGCCGGCGGAACGCGGACGTCAATCTATGCACAGCCCGGAGATGCCATTGCTCTTGCTTTGAAAATGCATGCCTCGATTTTTGTCGGCGGTGATGCGATCAATTTTGAAAATGAAGGGCATGTAAAAGAACTCGAACGCCAATTATATATGGCGGTTGCACTGGAAAATTATGAGCGAGCCGCGGAACTGCGCGATGAATTGTATCGAATTAAGAATCAAAAACATTAAAGCGTATGAACATTTTTGAAAATCTCGATCTGAATCTTTTATTATTTAATATAATTGTTGTGGCAGCGGTGGTGTACAGCATAGTCATAGAACTGTCGGCGATTTTAAATTACCTTGCGCGTACGAGCGGCAAGGACGGCTTTTTTGTGACGCGCATTCACCGGCCTTCCGTGCGCATCTATTTTATTTTATTTTTGATAACGACGTTGATCGCGTTATTCTTGCAATTTTTCGCTGAAGACGCCTATTCGACGTTGGCGGCATTGGTAGCTCTCATCGTCGGGTTTGTTTTTTACAGTTATA
Source organism: bacterium (assembly GCA_013359335.1). Lineage (GTDB taxonomy): Bacteria > CLD3 > CLD3 > SB21 > SB21 > JABWBZ01. The sequence goes on along the minus strand of JABWBZ010000107.1, from coordinate 3,267 downwards.
TTTACCAGGTGTGTTTTATTAATAACGTCGGTATCGGCGGCGTTTCGCCCAGGCAGGAAATGGAAATTCAATGGAATGAAATCGATGCTTACGAATGGAAGGAAAATGTTTTGCATCTTACGTTGAAGAAAAAAATTCTTTCGCGCCGCACGTTTAAGTTTTACGATTCACACGCAATGGTTGAAGTGAATGAACGGCTACGCCGTCTGACGCCCGTCGCCGATATCGTCCAGCCGGGTTCGCTTAATCAAATCTGACCTATCCGTTTTTTTTATTTAAATAATATCTACCGGAGATTGTGTGTATGAAGACGACGATTAAACGGCACAATAAAGTTTTATGGGTATCGCTGATCATTTTGTGCGTTTCCTGTTTCGGAATTTATTTTTCTTTGAATCCGGCATTTCGGAGCGTGGAAGAAAACGCTCTGGACATCATGTTTCGGCTGCGTTCGTCAGCGGGAAGCGAACCCGTTCCGGAAGTCGTCATCGTGATGGTTGATGAAAAAGCGATCGCAGATGATTTTGGATACTACGATCCGCTTCCGCGCCGTTATCTTGCACGGTTGATCGACACGCTGGCGGCCAAAGGCGCTCAATGGATCGCCATCGATATTGCTTTTTACGATCGGTTGAACATGCTGGATGCTGCCGGCGACAGCCTGTTACTTGAATCGTTCAAGAAAGCGGGCAATGTCATGTCCGTGTCGATCTGGCATCAGAATGATGAGGGTGAATTATATATACAAAATCCGGATTCATTTTTTATGGCCGGTTTAAAAGGCGTCGGATATGCGAATTTGCAGGTTTCTGGCGGAGGCGGGCTTGCGACGGTGCGGGAAGTCAAACCGATCGCCACGGTGCCGGACGGACAAACGCATCTCGCTTTTTCGTCTCTGATGTATTGCCTTCACAGCGGGATGCGTTTTGATGATTTTATTCAATCGGTTAAAAACGACATTCCCTTGACTAAGAACGGTTCAATGGTGATTAATTATATTGGCCCGCCGGCTGAGTGGAAAAAACAGACAGACGGATATTGGATTCAGACGAAGGAAGGAAGTATCGTCACATATCGCAGTAGCCGCCTGACAGGAGAGGCTTCATTACCGGCTGAATTGATCAGCGGCAAGCTGGTGATTATCGGCAACGGATCCGAATTTGTTCCGGATCGTTTTGTGACGCCTTACTACAGCGGATCCAACTGGATGTACGGCGCGGAAGTGCATGCCAATGCGTTTCTGACGATGCTCCATAAAACGTACATCCGCAACGGATCGATGATTCTTTTAGCTATATTTTTACTGGTACTGACGTCATTGATGGCGTTGGTAACGGTACGAATGGGTTTTGCCGCTGAGATTACGATTGCCATTATACTCACGTTGATAGCATGGACGACGGCCTATCTGTTGTTTGTTCATAAAGGCATTTGGCTGCCGGTGATGAGCATGACCTTGGCTGTGTGGTTATCGTACTTTGCCGCGTCGATTTATCAGGCGATCACGGAGGAACGCGGTAAAAAACAAATTCGAAACATGTTTGCGCGATACGCGCCTCCGGCGTATGTCGATGAATTGGTCAAAGATCCTTCCAAACTTGAATTGGGCGGCGAAGAAAAAGAGATCAGCATTTTGTTTTCCGATATCGAAGGATTTACGAGTATGTCGGAAAATTTATCCCCGAGGGAATTGGTCGAGTTGCTCAACGAATATCTCGGTGCGATGACGCAGGTCATTTTTCAGCAAGGCGGTACGTTGGATAAATACATCGGCGACGCCATTGTGGCCGTTTTTGGAGCGCCGCTGCCGCAGAATGAACACGCTTTGCATGCATGCTATGCTGCGCTGGAGATGCAAAAAGCGTTAGCCGAACTTCGCCAAAAATGGAATCAAAAAGGTTTGCCGCAGGTTCGTAACCGGATCGGACTGAATACCGGCAAAGTCGTATTTGGCAATATCGGTTCGGATATTCGCTATGATTATACTGCGATCGGTGATCACATGAATCTAAGTTCGCGCCTGGAAGGCGCCAACAAAAATTACGGTACGTATTGTATGATCAGCGAGTTTACATACAATCTTGTCCGCGAGCGAGTGATCGTTCGGGATCTCGATGTGATCGTCGTCAAAGGAAAAAGCAAGCCGGTTAAAGTATTTGAACTCATTGGACGTGCCAATGAACCGTTATCTGCAGAACAACGCAAGTTGATCGAATTGTACCAGGAAGGAATCAAATTATATCGAAGCCGGAATTGGCAGGAGGCAATAACTAAGTTCGAACAAGCTTTGACATATCAACACACGGATGAACCGTCGAAATTATATATCCGGCGTTGTAAAGAATTTTTGGCGAATCCACCGGGCGATGATTGGGATGGTACGTATCACATGACCTCAAAATAGCTTGAGTTTACGGGCAATTTTGAATAACTTGGTTTACTTCAGTGACACACTCCGTATTTATGGCAACTCAAGAGTAATTTATTTTTCAACATATAGTGAGGAAGAGTCATGCAAACAATTAAAATCTTTTTAACGGCAATCGTTATGTTCGCTTTTGCAACTTCGTCGTTTGCGCAGGACGTTGCATTTTTTTCATCGATTAAAGGCACCGTCAAAATTACCGATGCCAAGGGCAAAGAAAAAAAAGCAACGACGAATACCAAATTAGCCGATGGAGATCGGGTAAACACCAGCGCCAATTCCAGCGCGACGATAATGTTCTACACCGGTAAAGAAGTTGTTCTCGGTGCGAACAAAGCGTATACCGTTAAAGTCAAAAAGGAAGAGAATTCTTTTCTATCAAGCTTGTATAGTACGTTGTCCGGTTTAATCTGGGGAGAGGGAAGCCAGTCATCAATGGCCGGAGCGACGCGTGCGTGGGCCGGAGACGCCAACCGCGTTATCACGGCAACATATCCTTCAGAAACGAAAATCCTTGAAGGCGAACCCGTTTTCAAATGGGTGGATCATCGGAAAACGCCCGGCAATGAGTACATCGTTTCAATTAAAAGCGAAATCTCAGATTTTAAATACGAGATTCCTGTTTCGGGCGCAACTGATGTTGTCTATCCGAAGACGGCTCCGAAGCTGAAAGAAGAAGAACGTTATGTCTGGATCGTAAAGGATGCGAAAGGCAAAGACGTCTCGCCGCAGGTAACTTTTTCGCTGATCAATCCTGACGATAAATCGACGATGGAAGAAGATTTGAAAGAAATTTTAAAGGTCTGCAACGGCGACAATACGAATCCGCAATGGTATCTTCT
>JABWBZ010000106.1 GCA_013359335.1 bacterium | reverse complement strand
TGCCTTGGTATGTATATAATCCGCGCCGGATCGCCGGATTGATTTTGTCCACCGAGTCGATTCCCGAACCCGCGACTTCGAGGATGTATGGCAGTAAAACATTATTCAACGCAAACGTTGCCGTGCGGGCGACGCTGGACGCCATATTGGGAACGCAATAGTGGATGACGCCGTGTTTGACAAAAAACGGATCTTTCGGATTGGTCGGGCGGCTGGTTTCCACGCATCCGCCCTGATCGATCGACACGTCGATCACGACGGCGCCGTTTTTCATAGTCTTGATCATCGCTTCGGTAATCAGCTTGGGCGTCTTCGCGCCGTGAATCAAAACCGCACCGATCACGACGTCGGCAAATTGCAGCGCTTTGGCAATGTTGTATTCATTGGCCACCACGGTAGTAATTTTTTTCGAGAACAGGCGGTCGATCATTTGGAGTTTTTCCAGATCGGCGTCCATGAGCAGAACTTGCGCGCCGAGCCCAAGAGCGGTTTGCGCCGCATTTTGTCCGACCACGCCGCCGCCAAGAATCACGACCGACGCCGCCGGAACACCCGGCAACCCGCCAAGCAAAATACCACGGCCTCCGGAATTGCATTCTAACAGTTGTGCCGCCACCATGATGGAGAGTTGTCCCGCGATTTCGCTCATCGTATGTAAAACCGGCAGGCGCCCGTTTTCCGTTTCGATTGTTTCCAGACCGACTGCCGCGATACGTTTTTGCATTAATTTTTCGACATGCTGTTTATCCGCGACGGCAAGATGAAAAAACGAAAATACGATTTGATCGCGGTTCAGCATAGCGTATTCCGCGTCCGTCGGTGCGCCGACTTTGAGCAGAAGATCGACGCGGCGAAGCGCTTCTTCATGCGAGAATACGATCTGGCCGCCGGCTTCGACGAATTCTTTATCCGTGATGCCGCTCGGCGTACCCGCATCGCTTTCGACCATGACGGTGTGTCCGGCGCGAACCAGCGTCTTTACGCCTGCCGGCGTCAACGCTACCCGGCGCTCGCCGGGCTGCTCTTTAGGAATTCCTATGATCATAAATTTTTTGTTGGTTTAAAAAAGTTGCCGTTGCTGTAAAATTTTTTTCACTTCCGTTTTCAGTTCCTCCAGATCCGACGATTTGATCAGGTACGCGTCCGCGCCCCAACTGATGAAATTACTTTTATAATGCGCGTAGGCTGAATAAATAATCACCGGTATCTGAATGTGGTTGCCTACTAACCATCGTAAGTAATCGATTCCATCGCCCAACGGCATCATAATATCGAGAATAATCAGATCGGGATTAAACGTGAGTGTGATCGGCATCGCATCCCGGCCGTTGTCCACACACGACACTTCGTACCCTTGCCGTTCCAGCTCCAGTTTATAAAGCAGGCGAAGATGATCTTCGTCATCGATGACTAAAATTTTTTCCATATGCCCTCTCCATTCAGATCGTCCAAGAGGGTTCATCATCATCGCCATGTCCGTACCGTTTGCACCGATCTGAATTTGCCGCGTACCGTCCGACGGCCTTTTAACATACGCCTGAAATCCATGAAAAAATATGACATTTGTCAAAATTCAGAATAAATTTTATCCGGCATCTAAGTCCAAAAAATCAAATAAGATAAACGCCTTATTCCCGCATCGTTCGCATGGTGGATTCAAATTCCGGAAACATCTTATCGAGCAGCCACAATGCCTGCGCTAATTTTTTGTAAGCCGCCTCGTCTTCGGAACGTTGTCCGCGCGACAACGCATTATTGATATCGTCCAGGTCGCCGGCGATGTGACTCGTCAGAATCGTCAGATACCTCAGATTCCTGAGCGTGCTTTCGGAATACTTCGTCGTGACGCCGGTTCGATCGCGCAGTTCTTCCATCATGCCTTCCATTTTTTTGGACAATTCGTCTAAGCGCATATTCACGCGGTCGATGTCGAATTCTCTTTCCATCGGTTCGCTGGCACGTCCGGCAATCGTATGCATGCGGTCGTGCAACTGATGAACTTTTTGCGCCAATCTCAAACTGCTGTCGAGTATCATATAAACTCCTTTCTATGTGATGGTTTGTTGTTGCGTCGGCAGGATCCACACCGGCTGATTGGCGTAGCGAATGATTTCCTCTGAAATCCCTTCGAGAAATACATGACGCCGGCCGACGCGGCTGTCTTTGCCGAAAACGATCAGGTCGGCATTTTCAATCCCCGCGCACTGCACAATCCCGCCGTATCCGTCGGCTTCGGCATACGAGCGCTTGCTGATGACGGTTCCGCGCAGATCGAATCCTTCCAGAAATTTACTGAGCGCGACCAATCGTTCTTCCGTAGCCATTTCCGCCGGATGACATAGAATAATTTCGGATTCGAAATCCTTCGCCATGGCATGCACTTTAGGAAAAGTCAGCTGGCTGACTTCGGAAAAATCGTAAAACAGAAGGATTTTTTTGAACGGCGGTTCTTTGAATTTGCCATGCACGGTCAGCGCCGGGCATTTCGTCAACGCCATCACGCGTTCAGCCGTACTGCCCATGTAATAATCGGACAAGAAACTCCGTCCGCGCGTGCCCATTACGATCAACCCGATTTTTTCTTTTTCAGCCAGTCGAACGATCTGATCGTACGCGGCGCCTTCGGCGTAAAACGTTTTGACCTTGACTTTTTTTTCGATTTTCGTTCCCAATTTCCGCAATTTTTCTTTAGCTACTTTTTCGACTTCGTCTTTGAGCTGATACGAGCCGCGGTAACCGTACGCGTTATTAGGATCGATGAGCGATGAAAATTCATTGACGTGCAATAATGCCAGCACGGCGCGGTAGCGTTTCGCAAGAAATACCGCGAAGTCCAGCGCCATTTCCGCGCTCGATGAGAAGTCGGTTGGGTAAAGAAGCGTGTCGATCTTCATGGTTTCGTCCTTTCATAAAAGGTCGTATCACGCCGGAAAGATCAACTCGGATCGAGGTTCAGGATTTGAATTTCATTGCCGGTGCAGCGGATGAGTTGCCGGGACTGGAGATCGTTGAGAATGCGGCTGAGCGAAGACGTTTTGACGTGAATCAGCCCGGCCAGTTCTTCTTTATCAAAATTATAATTGATCGCCTGGCGGTCGTTAGTGCCGTATGTGTGTTCCATCATCCCGAGCGTTTCCAAAAGTCTGCCTTTGGCGCTGCGAAGCCGGATATGCGTAATACGGCATTCTTTCTCGCGCATTTCGTGCGACAATTGATCCAGAATATTTTCAAAAAACGCCGGATGGTTTCCGCCGAACTGAATCAACGCGTTTCGTTCAATTCTCAGCGCGCGTGCATCTTCTATTGCCGTCGCCGTGGTGTGATGCAGGCCGTCTGCAAAAATCGAATGAAGGCCGAGCACGTCGCCGGGGCGGGCAAAACGGATCAACGTGTCCCGGTGAGCGGCGTCTTTTTTAGTGACCTTGGCTTTACCGTCCAATAAACAAAAGATACAATCCGCAGGCTCATTTTCACGAAAAAGCTGTTCGTGTCTTTTGAAACCGATCGCGCCGTGTTCGGGCATTACATATTTTAATTCATCACCCGGAATATTTTTGAAAATTGAAAAACTCGACAGCAAAGTTTGCATGTCTCGATCACCCATGGCAAAACCGTCATCGATAAAACGTTCAAAAAAACTATCATCCCCTCAGGCATGATATCCGGGTACAAAGTACGTACGGCAACACCGGTGACCAATGATAAATATCATAGTTATGAATGATTTAAAAAGGCGGAAAGACAAGCGGAGGCGTGCCGATTAGTCGTAGATATTGGCGGCTTGGATGAGCCCCTGTTGATCGAGAATTTTGATTTTGCGGCCTTCGAGATCGATGAGTTTTTCGTGTTTGAAATCGGAAAGCAGGCGAATGGTGGTTTCCGTTGCCGTGCCGACAATGTTGGCAATATCCTCGCGAGACAAAGTAATATTCAACGTGGCGCGATCGTCTTCGAAACCGCAGAATTCACGCAACATCAGCAGCGTTTCGGCGAGGCGTTCGCGAACCGTGTTTTGCGCGAGATTGGCAATGCGGTTTTCAGCGGTTTTCAGGTCGTGAGACAACAATTGAATCATCCGCATGGATAACTCGGAATTACTTTGAAGAAGTCCGAGATAAGCGCTTTTCGGAATGAAACAAATCATTGCATCCTCGAGTACGGCCGCTGAAGATGAATACGATTCCCCGCTGATCAGGGATGAATATCCGATTACGTCGCCGTCTTTGGCGAGTCGAATGATTTGCTCTTTACCGTCTTCGTTGATTTTGTAGACTTTGACTTTACCTTTATTGAGGCAGTACAGGCCGGTGGGTTTGTTGCCTTCGTAGAAAATAACCTGATTTTTTTTATATAAATTGCCGCATTTATTGGCTGACAGAGATGTCAGTTCGGATTCTTTAAGATCATTGAAAATAGAATGAACGCGGGATTGGCAATTTTCACAGAGCGGTATTTCGAATTTTTTATTCATATCCGATCTTTCGGCTTTTTAATCTAAGTTTTCATGTTTTGGAAGTCAATGTTTTTTTCCTGCGGGCTAGGCTTCGATCACAAACAGCGGTTGCCCTTTTTCGACATTTTTTCCGGCGGAGACGAGCATTTTTTTGACCACGCCTTCATGGGGCGCTTTGATTTCATTTTCCATTTTCATAGCTTCTAAAATCAGGATACCTTGACCGGCGGCAATACGGTCGCCTTCTTTGACCATAACTTTCGCGACCAACCCCGGAATCGGCGCTTTAATTTCGCCGTCCGATTTTGTTTTAGAATTGCCGATCAACGAGCGCATCAGATGCGTACGCTCGTCCTCGACGGTGAACTCAAACCGGTGGCCGCGCATATATACGGCATGCTGATTTTTATTTTTGCTGACAATGGCCCGGTACGAATCGCGGTTGACCAGCAGCGAATACAGCGCGCCTTTCCCGACGGTTTGAAAGTCGACGTTCAAAATTTCAACAGCCGGCTCCTTACCTACACGAACCGATAATCCGTGGTCTGATTCGATGATTTCGATGTCGTATTCTTTCGAAGCGGAAGCAATTTTGTATTTCATAGGAAAGACGAAAACCCCGGTCTTTTAGGTCGTCAGGGAAAGTAAGATATTTTTTGAAAAAAGCAAAACAGAATCAAATGAATCTTGCTTCCTGCTCCGTTCGTGTCTAAATTCGCGAAACATTATTTAAACAACGCGGGCGTATGGCATCTATTCCAATCCAAAACGCGGTGACGGCACAACCGGCTGAACGCGAGTATGTGATCGGGCTCGATCTCGGCGGGACGAACCTGAAGTACGGTATCATTTCCAATTTCGGTGAAATCGTTTACAAAAATTTTGTTCCGGCCGAAACTCAAAAAGGCGGCCGCCGCGTCATCGACGTGATGAAACAGGCGGCGTATGAATGCCTGATGTTTTCAAAAAAAGAAAACTTTTCGATCAAAGCTATTGGAGCTGGATGCCCCGGTACGATCGATTCGGTCAATGGCCGGTCGCTTGGCCCTGCGCCGCACATTGTGGAATGGGAAGGCGTGGAAATTACCAAGCCGCTTTCGGAAATCGCCCGCGTACCGGTTTTCGCAGACAATGACGCCAATTTTATGACGTACGGTGAAACAGCCTGGGGCGCGGCGCGCGGCTTTCGCTACGTGGTCGGCCTCACTTTAGGTACGGGCGTCGGAGGCGGGATCGTGATCGACGGATCGATCTATCACGGCCATTTATTTAACGGCGCGGAACTCGGACATGTTGTCGTTGAAGCCGATGGGCGGCCGTGCGCGTGCGGCAATCACGGTTGTCTCGAAAAATACGTCGGCGCTCACGCGATTGTCCGCGACATAATCGATGCGATTGATCATGGTACGAAATCGAGTATTATGGAGTTGGTGCAATCCAAAAACGATATCAACCCGGCATGGATATTCAAAGCGGCTGAACTGGGTGATGAGTTATGCACTCGGATCGTGAACCAAATGATCCAATATCTCGGCGCAGGAATTTCATCGATGGTGAATGTATTGAGCCCGGAAATAGTCGTGATCGGCGGCGGCATGTCGGATGCGGGCGATGACTTTATCGCTAAAGTGCGGGAAGAGACATTGTCGCGTGTCATGAAGCCTGTAAAACCTCACTTAAAAATTGTCCGCGCTAAATTAGGCAACGACGCCGGTATTGTGGGCGCGGGGACATGGGCATTAAAAAAAACTTAACGGGCCGGATCAAGTCAGAAGATACACCCTTTGTGTTCTAGCGGGATTTGAGAACTTTGGTGATGAGTTCCGCTTTGGAATGAACATGGAGTTTTTCATAAATATTGCGGATATGGAAGCGGGTTGTTTCCATGGAAATGCCGAGCCGGTCAGAAACCATTTTATAACTAAGCCCGTCCACGAGGGCATGTACGACGTCTTTTTCGCGCGCCGTCAGCGATTCGGGCATCGGCATGCCGGATGATTGCGAAAAATATTCCGTGACTTTTCTCGCGATTTGCGGCGACATAGGCGCGCCCCCGGAAAAAAGCGTTAGAATATCCTGCTTGATGTCGGTCAATGGAGCGCTTTTGAGGACGTAACCGTTGGCGCCGGCGCGGAGCGAACTGAAAATCCTGTCGGCATCATGATAGACTGTCAGCATCATGATTTGAATGCCTGGGAATTTTTCTTTGATCGGGCGGATGCCGTCGATTCCGGACATGCCTGGCAATTGCACGTCCAGTAGCAGCACGTCCGGCGCAGAGCCGTTGGACGATAAAAATTCTTCGACGGAACCGAACGCGCCGGCGGATATGATGTCATTTTGCAGGCGCAGAAACGCATCGATCGCGCTGCGAATGCCACGATCATCTTCGATGATGGCTACGTTGATCAATTGGCCTCTGGATTTTAGTTTCGCCATAAGAAAACTCCAAATGCTCTGATAAACAATCGCATAAACATGCGGGCAGAGATTAAAACGCTACCGTCATCGAAAAATGTGTCCCGTGAGGTTCACCACCCGTTGTCAGTGTGGCGTTCAACTTTTCGGCGCGCGCACGAATATTGCGCAAACCATGGCCGGTGGACATCACGTCGGGTGAAAAACCAACGCCATTGTTGGAAATCGTGAGCGTCAAATTTTCCTGCGTGTGTACAACGATGATCTGCACGTAAGTCGCTTGAGCATGTTTAAGAATGTTGTTGGCAGCTTCTTTAAAAATGAGGTAAACATTCTGCCGGATTTCGGGTTTAAGCGCCACGCCGTCATCGGTCATATCCGCTTCAAAATCAACCGTCATGCCTCGCGCCGGAAAACTGCCCGTAGCGTATTCTTTCATCCGTAAAATGAGATGATGGAGCGTGTCGTTTCGCGCATCGATCGACCAAACGATATCGCTCATCGATCCAATGATTTCACGGCTCATGCGTCCGATTTCATCCAGCAGCGATTGGCCTTCCATCTCGTGAACGCCTGACCGAACGAGTTCAGAAAATAAAGCGATCTTACTCAGTGTAGCGCCAACGTCGTCGTGCAAGTCGCTGGCAATTTGAGTGCGTATACGTTCGATCCGCAAAAGCTGGGCGACGCGCAGCCGATAGATCACCCAGAGCGTACTGATGACGGTTATAAGCGCCATGCTGCGAAACCACCACGTTTCCCACCACGGCGGCGTGACGGTCAGTCGTACTGCCATTCCTTGATCATTCCAAAATCCATCGCCATTCGAACCCCACGCGCGGAAAACATAGTCGCCCGGTTTTAAGTTCGTGTACGTCACGGAACGCCGCGTACCCGACAGCGTACGATTTTCATCAAAACCTTCCAGCATGTAAGCGTATTTGTTACGGGCTGGATTGGCAAAATGTAGAGCGGCAAATTCAAACGAGATCACATTGTCGGCGTATGACAAAACAATATGATCCGCGAGCGACGGTTCCGTTCCAAGCGGATACTCGATATTGAAACGTTTAAAAGAAGTCAATACGACCGGCGGAACAAACGGGTTGTCGTGAATGCTGTCCGGAAAAAAACGATTGAAGCCATTGATGCCTCCAAAAAACAATTCACCCGAAAACGCCCGGTAAACGGATCCGCCATTGAACTCATTGCTTTGAATGCCGTCGCTTTCGTAATAATTTTTGATTCGCACGAGCCGCGATGAAAAAAATTTACCGGTATCGGGCAGAACGGCTTGTACCAATCCGTTATTCGTTCCGATCCAGAGGTCATTTCCGGCGAGCGCAATGGATTGTGCGCTCATGCTGGGTAATCCGTCGGCTGTAGTAAGCCTGATCCAGCGGCCTGAAGCCGGATCAAAGCAGATCAATCCTCCTCCCAGCGTTCCGATCCACAACCAGCCGCGCCGGTCCGCGATTAATGCAATCGCGTCCGGCCCGCTTGCGCCGCCATACGACCCGATAGCAAATCGCTCGAAAAAATGTCCGTTCCATCGCGTAATTCCTCGGTTAGTGCCGATCCACACAAAACCGGATGAATCCGCCGCGAGCGAATGGATGTTATTGCTGATGATCCCGAACGAATCGGATTCCGAATATTCAAACCGCGTCCACGTGCCGTCCGCATTCAACCGGTTCAACCCCTGCGCGTCGGTGCCAACCCATACATTTCCTTGATCATCTTCGATCAACGATGAAAGCAAATTACCGCTCAACGAAAAATTGTCGGAAGGATCGTTTAAATACCGGATAAATTTTCCCCGCGCGGAATCCCACCGGTTGAGTCCGTTTTGTGTGGCCACCCACACCGTGCCGTTGCGTGTGGTCAGCATCGCCATGATATAATCATTGGACAATCCTGTTTTAGGATCGCTGGTAAAAACCGTACGGCGATCTTTCTCGAAACGATTGATTCCTCCTCCCGAAGTGCCGATCCAGAGAGCGCCGGAAGTGTCGATAGTGATGGCGCGAACGTCATTGTGGGTGAGAGCGTCAGTACCGGTCGTGATGTGCGGGAATTTTCGTAAAAAAGGATCCCATCGATTCAACCCGCGATGCGAGCCGACCCATAACGTACCGGCACGATCGATCAAAATGCTCCAGATTGTGTTGTCCGACAAACTGCGCGGGTTCATAGGTTCGTTGCTGAAATGATCGAAACGATCGGAACCGGGATATTTGACGCTCAGGCATTCGAGCGATCCGACCCATAACCGCCCGAACGCGTCAGCGCGAAGACTGAATAATCTTTCCGATTGCAATGAATTGGGATTGTCCCGGTCGGGAACGAAATGAACAAAACTGTTTGTAATTTCATCGTATCGATCCAATCCGCCGTACGTGGCGATCCACAATGAACCGGCGCCGTCGATTTCCAATGCCGTTACAAGGTCGTGAATCAAACTCGACGGCTGTGTTGGATCATGGCGGTAGTAAATAAAGTTATCGGTCGTTGGATCCAAACGCGCTAAACCGCCACGAATCGTTCCGATCCACAACATTCCTTTTTTGTCCTGAATGATCGACGATACGGCCGGATTAGTCACGCCTGACGAAGGCGGAACTTCGATGGAATAGCGTTTGAATTTTCCGGTTGCCGCATCGAACCGGTTGAGCCCGGACGAAGTACCGATCCACATATATCCGTCACGATCTTCGAAGATTGAGCGAACTGAATTATCGTTGAGGCTGGCAGGATCGTCAGGCTGATGGCGATAGCAGGTAAATCTTCCTGTTTTCCGGTCGTAACGGTTGAGTCCGCCGCTGCGCGTACCGATCCAGATATAGCCTTTGGAATCTTCGTACAAAGCGCGAATATGATTGTGCGACAGCGAAAGTGAATCGCCGGGAATGTTCCGGAAAATCTTAAATTCGTATCCGTTGTATTGATTGAGGCCGTCTTCCGTGCCGATCCACAAAAATCCGTAACGGTCCTGCATCATGGCAAAAATCGTCACTTGCGACAAACCGTCCTGAAGTCCGATACGGTCGAATTCAGGTTTGACCGATTGCGCACGAGTTTGCACGGAAAAATACACAACAGCCAAGATGGCCATCATCCAATCAGCGATTTTCATAAAGCGGGTCGAGGAGGTTAAAAGGGTCGGCAAAAAGCTACGACATGACGGTGGGCATGTCAATAAGAAAATAATACCTTTTTACATTTTAATCAGTCCTTTTTTTTCAGTAAGTCTATAAGAGAAAGGAAGTTTATCGCTGCGACAAACCGAAATAACATTTTCCCAATTTATTATCAAAGCTCTTACTAGTTCCCAATGCCTTTGATGTTGATTTGGTAAGCGAATAAAAATTATTCCAACTTTATGATGTTTGCACAACTCGTATTGAGCCCTGGTTCGTCTAATTTCGAAATCTCTTGTAATTAAGGTGCTGTGCTCTTTACCAATAGTTGGAATGATTTTTTCATCCGGCTCATGCAATCCAATTGCAGTTTTCGTAGAAACCACAGGAATGTCATCAAAATAGCCAATATTAAGTGAATTCAGGGCATCAGCTACGTATTCTGAGAGATTTTCATCAAGAAAAATTCGCATTCACGCTGCCGTCCGTTGCTGGTAGAAATGTATTGCATCTGATATCTTCTGTGTTGGCAATTTATAAAGCTTGCTTAACGCTTCAATTGAATCTCCAGATTTGAACATTAAAAACATTGTTTCTGCGGTAGTATTTGTGCCATCAATCACCGGTTGGCCAAATTGATGATGGGGATTAACAATAATGCAGCTATTTCGACCATCGGGCCACAGTTGCGATGCGGTTTCATTTGTAAAATCAATAAGCCGACAATAGTTTTCAACGCATTGTGCAAAATTTAATTGATGTGTCGTATCAGCATTAATAACTTGATCTCTAATTTTGTACCAAATTTGATTTGCATCGGCTAACAACGTTGACTTTGCAAAAGGATATGGCTGTTTAATATCTTTTGCAATAGCTTCTCTTGCTTTTAA
>JABWBZ010000105.1 GCA_013359335.1 bacterium | reverse complement strand
CTCAAACCTTATGATAAAGAGCGATTGTCGGCGGCCATTGCAAAGGTCAAACGAACTTCCGTTCATCAGGATTTACAGAAAACCGTTAAAAAACTTGTTACCGATTTGATGCAGTCGCCGGAAAGTTCATATATCGAATTGCTTCCCACGCGCGTAGGCCAGCGGATCAAACTGATCAAAGCCAAAGAGGTGATATGGTTTGACACCGAACATAGTATTACGTTTGCCCATGCGGGTGGGCATAACTACGATTTGAAATACACACTGGATGAGCTTGAGCAACGACTCAATCCGAAAGATTTTTTTCGTACGCATCGCTCGGCGATTGTCAACTTGCACTACATCGCCGAAATCATTCCGTGGTTTAACGGACAATATAAATTGATTCTCAGCAATCCTGATAAAACCGAACAGATAGTAAGCCGCAACCGGGCGGCCGAATTGAAATCAAAATTAAATTTGTGATTACGGTTCAATGACTGTGACGATGGCGCTTTCATAGTGTTTGTAATTGGCTCCGACAAATGAACTTGCCCCGAACTGAGCCTTGACTATGTATTGGCCATTCGCTCCTGTGGTGCCTCCAAAAATTTTCGACGTAGACCAATCGCTCAAACCAGCCTCGCTGCAAGATAACCACCAATAAACCCGAACGCTTACAGTGAAATTTACGCTGACAGGAATATTGGAGGAATCTTTTATTGTGACTAAAAGCGTGAGTGCAGAATCCGGCTCGGTGCAGACTTTATCCACCACAACGGTCGACTTGTATTTTTCCGGCGGATTTATATCGGTACCGTCATTATCCTTATCGGAACACGAGGCGATCAGGACTATTAATAATGAACAGAAATAGAATTTATTGCTCATATGTTTTTTCCATGGAGCGAGTCTTAATTATTGCAACAAATTCTTATTTATTGTAAATGGGAGTACGCTTTTTTAAAAACGCATCGATTCCTTCCTGCCCATCGGGATGTGCTGCGCATGCGGCTAAGGCATAGCGTTCGTTCTGGATATGCGTTTCAAACGACGTATTGAAGGCATCGGTAAGCAGTTGTTTCGACCACCCGAATGACGATAATGAAATTTTAAGGACATCATTGACCAACGCCATCGCAGCATCGAGAAGTTGACCCGCCTCACAAACGCGCGTGGTCAGGCCGAGCGACAGCGCATCTGATGACGAGATCGGCTTGTCGAATGTCAGAATTTCCATCGCTTTGGCAAATCCCACTAAACGGGGCAGCGAAAACGTACCGCCGCCGTCCATCGAGAGTCCGTTGGACGTGAAGCCTTGCCGTAGCACGGCCGTGGAAGCCATGACGCGAAAATCGCATGCGAGGGCGAGTGAAAAACCGCCCCCGGCGGCAATCCCGTTGATCGCGGCGACTACTGGCTTCCGCATCCGGCGGATTTCAAGAATGCCTTGATGAAACCGGCTGGATAATTCATGAAACGCCGCGGGAAGCCCGCCTTCGAACTGACTTGCCCAGCTTAAATCTCCGCCGGAACAAAACGCCTTGCCTTCGCCGGTAATGATCATGCCGAGCACGGTATCGTTTTTTGCATAGGCGACGCAATGCCGCGCCAATTCTGAAATCATTTCAAGATCGAGCGCGTTATAACTTTGCGGCCGGTTGAGTTTGACGATTGCAATGCGATCGCGTATTTCAGCCAGAATTTTTTCGGACATAATGTTTCCTTTTGATGATGATTGATGTTTAAATAAAAAAAGGAAAAATCAGATAGATAGTTACATTCGCAGCGAAATGCGCAATTATGGCCGATTCAATTCCACGGCGCCAATACACCCATCCAAAAAAAATTCCTCCCGCGCCGTTGAGCACCAACGCTCTACTCACAAGAGGCAGAGTTATCTCGGCAGCGTTGCGGGAAATGTGGGCGGCGCCAAATAAACATGCCGCCACGATGATCCCTATCCAAAATGAAGCGTCGCGATGCGTAATAAATTTAATAGACAACCAGACAATTAATGATACACAAAAAAGCCTGAATAAGATTTCCTCACCCACAGCCGCGCTATATGCAACAGCCAAACGTGACCACGGACTGCCGAGAGCTAGAATTTTATTGAGGATCTCGCCATTAAATACAATACAATCGGCTGCTACAGCGACCAAACCCAACACCATTCCTCCGCAAACCGGCAACCATAACTGGCCGGCTGCGATAGATCGGTTGCGAATGAAATTGGAAGTGATAGGAAATGACAAGCCGATTTAGCAGACAACCACCATCCCAAAATCGTTACAAGAGTTATGCCCAAAAAGTTGGCGCTCAGATACAAAACGATTTCAATTATCCTTATGTGTTCCAATTCTGCGACCGAGGTCAAAGCGGTCAATATTTGAACTGCAAATGCTGAGATAGCGAGTAGCCATACACTTAGCAGGAGCTTTCTGTCCATCATGACTATTTCTTATCGGTCAAATTCATATTTCCATCCATGTATTTCAAATTAAATTTAAATTGATCGATTCGCCACGTTTCGCCGATTTTACGAAGATGAAAATTATAACTGCCGACGAACGTGCGCGTGTTCTGATTTGTGGAGTTCGGTAAATAATGGCTGGCGATGCCATAACAAAAAACGTCGGCTTCACCGCCATTCATGGAAATTTTGTAATTGCCAACCTGATGATGAATGGCTTTCAATTCTTTGAGGCCGGCGTCCCATGCGTCGGTGATTTGTCGAGGCGTTAATCGGGCAGGCTCGCCGCCGGCCAGCGAGGTCATGTCGAACAAGACCGTATCGGCAAAACATATTCTGACTTTATCCCAATCGCGATTGTCCGTACTGATAAATAAGTCATTCGTAACGTTCATGACGGCGTTTTGATCGGTGAGACGCTGAATTTGTAGCGCGAGTTTCGGATCGGCTTGTTGGCAAGAAACGATTACAAACAGGGCAGCGATAATTAAATGCTTCATAAATATTTTCCTTTCAATGTGTCAAGACAGATGCGTTGATGCCAGATTAAAAATTTTGCTAAAACTATTTTGCACGGATCGAGCCGTCTGCGCGTGATTCGGAAACGGATCGACATGGGTGTAGTCGTGTGCAAAATCCATCACGTCGACTTTCACGGGAATATTTCGATAATCGCCGTTCAAAGTGTTCAATACCTCCGCCGGAGGGATGACGTCATCTTTGACGAGTGCAACGGCCCGGATGCGCGGGCTCAAATCTTTCATACGTTCTTCGCGCATGCGTTTGAGGCGCGGATTGCTCAGCATGGAACGGAAATATAGTCCCGACGGATGAAGCTCGCTGAAATAATGTCCCAACCTTTCATCGCGTTTCATTTCATTATCGAGATGCTCCATGAAAAACGAGTAGATGGTCACCGAAGCGGCGCTGTCTAAAATATAGCGCGACACGGGATACATGCGGTCGAGCGTCGGTCCGCCGCATAACATGAACAACCGCGATTCGGAAAATAATCCGTCGGGATCATTCATCAGCACCAATTCGGTCAAAAATGCGCCGATGGAATAACCGAACAGATCGGCCGTCGCATTGGCGTGGATGTGAGGATGTTCATCCCTCCTGATTTGATGCATCAATTGAATCAAATCGTGATACGTTTGTAATCCCGACCAGAAAAACCGTTGCGGCGTCCTATGCAGACGCGTGCTGATGGCGGCGTTGACAAAAGACGAGTGCGCGATGGCGGTAAATTGCCGTTTCCGTTTTTCGGAAATGCTTTTCATTTCGCGTGGATCGCTCCACGCCGCCGGCGCACGATTCATGTGAAACGCAATCGGAAAAAGTACGACGGCCTTATTGGTCGATTCCGCCAGCGTCAAAGCCCAGGGAAGATATTTGTCCCACGATTTTTCATTGAGGCCGTGCAGCAAAAGGATCAGGCCGTCCGCTTTGGCCGAACGCGAAGGCTTGAAAATCGGATACCAAAACCGGCGGTTACATTCAAAACTGCAGTCAGGCGCATCTAAGCTCGGATGTCCCGGGATATTCTCGTTATCGGAAACATAGGATTCACCAAACGAAACATCATGCCGTCCGCAATAATAATTTGTTCTTCCGGGTAATACGTCGTCATTCATTGAATTAAAAGCTTCATGATGAATCGTGACGTTGTGATCAGGAATCTCGATTGATTTTTTTGAATCGTCGTACAGCGTTCGCAATAAATTATAAGAGAATGGGTCATGCATGGCCGTCACCGATTATTAGGTTGATTGGGTCAAGGCGAGACGCGGTAAAGTTAAGATTTGTCCGAGAAAGTAGCAAGGAGTTAAACGGCTGGTGCATACGATTAAATCTTGATGGAATAATTTTTTTGGTTTATTTTGATCCGGTTTAAGCTATTCACTTCATACTTGAGGGACACTCCATGTTTGTTTATTCCAATCGATGGCCGTCGGGCGCCGTGCGGGAAAACGTACAAAGAATTTCGGAAAAATTGATTCAAGCCATTTGGGAAAATTTATTTCTTACGCTCGACGATATCCGTACGACGAAAGGACTTTCCGTAAAAATTCTCGATCGGGGACAATGGAATTTCGACGCAGGCCCGGATTTTACCGGCGCCACAATCAAAATCGGCGATGAAATTTTGGCCGGTGACGTGGAAATCCATTGGCGGTCATCCGACTGGCATCATCATGATCACACTCATGATAAAAAATACGATCGCGTTATCGTTCATGCCGTTTTCATCGACGATGATCCGTCATCATCCATCCACACCATTGAATTAAAAAATTATCTTAACGGATCGATTCTGTCTTTATCCGAACGTATTCAAAAAGCCAATGCCAAAAACGATTCGATTTATTGTTATGAGCAATTGCCTGAAATCCAGCCTGAGACGGTGAGGAATTGGATTCTCCAGAATGGATTGTTGAGGCTGAAATTCAAAGCCGGCGAATTCAAGCGACTGAAGGACACTCTGCAATTGCCTGTCGATGAAATTTTTTACCGTGGCATGATGGAGGCTTTGGGATTTTCTAAAAACCGGAAACCGTTTTTGCGCCTTGCGGAAAAAATTCCGTATCAATTGATAACCGAATTAATCCGGCCGGACGAACCGAGCAGCGCTTTGATGCGCGTGCAGGCTGTTTTGCTTGGAGCCGCCGGGCTGCTTCGGCATGAACAGCCGGATGCTGCGTCCGTGCCGTTCATTCAAAGGCTCGAAGATTTATGGATCGAATTTCAAAATCGCTATACGGTAACTCCGATGCAGGAGCGCGATTGGAAATTTTTTAAATTGCGACCCGCCAATTTTCCGACCATGAGAATTGCAGGCATCGCGAAATTTTTGGTTACTTATAAAAACGCAAATTTTGCGGATACTTTTTTTAGAATTTTAGAAACGAGTTCTGACGCTAACGATATCATTGCTGAAACGGAGAAAATTTTAATTGTTCCGTCGTACGGATACTGGAGCACGCACTATATTTGGGGCGATGAGGGAAAACGAGGCTACACCGACCTGGTCGGCGTGCAACGGGCTTTTGAGATCATTGTCAATGTAATCTGGCCGATGTTATTGATGCTGTCTGAAGAAAAATCGGATGACGTCATGATCGGGAAAATATTGGAAGTTTACGGCAAGGCCATGTCGCGCGAGAAAAATACAATTACCGAATCGATGCGTCGACAATTGGAAAACCGGTGGGGGAAGAATAAAAAAATTCCGTATTCCATGCAGTATGCACAAGGCTTGATTCAGCTTCATCACCGGTGTACGGAATATAATTGTTCGTCCTGCCCGATTTTTGATACGTTGATGGCGGGGCGAAGCTGATTATGAAGCGTACAACTGGCTGTAAATCCATCGGTCCAACATGATTTTGCGGATATAACTTCCCGTTTCAAGAAGTTCTACAATTTCCGGAAATTCTTCCGGTTCGTCTTCATCGTAGTATTTCATCCAAAACGTTGCGCGATGCGGCCCGGCATTGTACGCGCCTAAAATAGCCGGCACATAATTTTGGTAAGTTTGCGCCTGCTGGTACAGATAAAACGAGCCGAGCCGGATACTCGATTCGGGATTTTGCAAATGCATGACCTGAAAATCATCCAGGTTGAGCTGGCGGGCGAGTTCATTACCCGTAAAAGGCATGATCTGCATCAGGCCGACCGCGCGCGCCGATGAAATGGCATTGCTGCGGAAAGCGCTTTCGGATTTGACCAGCGCGAGCAGCAGGTTTTCATCTAACCCGTGCACGTGCGCGTAGTGCCGGATGACGGGAATATAATAACGCGGATAAAATAGCTTGGTGTATTCATCCGAAAAATCGGAAATTTGTTTTTTGTATTTCGTCCGCAATTTGACCGCCGCATCGACCGCTAAATTATACCCGCCGATATATTCTGAAAAACTTTTCAGAAATTTCGTTCGTTCGAACGACGCGTAATACTTGTCTTTCAGGGGCAATAATTCTCTTTCTGCGTATGTCGGATCGAGCACGTCGCAGCCGATCCAGGCTTTGGTAAATTCCGGTTCCAACGTCCGCAGAACTTCATCCGGTGCGTCGATGAACGGATCGTTTTCCGTCGTACGAATGCGCGGTTTGATTTCATTTTTCAATGCTGACCAAAGATTGCCTTGACCGGTCTGGGTGTGCGGAAAGACGTCGAATAAATTTTTTACTTGCGAACGCCCGGACAACATTTGCGCGCTTAGCATGCCGTAATAATCCGAATAGCGCGACGTGGCCAGTTGCACGTAAATGGCCTGCGCTTCTTTCTTACGGTTCATTTTTTCGTACGATTTGGCAATCCAGAAGCGGCAGCGCGATTCCATAAACGGCAGCGTGTGTTGCAGCGATTGGAGTTTCCCGACCGCCTCGTTGTATTCTTCCATTTTATAGTGGTTGAAGGCTTCGCGGAAAGCGGAATGATAACCGTATAAGGACGAACGCTCAGCGGTTTTTTGTACGTCGCGGTACCAGCGATTGGCCTCGCGCAAGCTCGCGGTATCGCCTTTGGCAGAATAGTTATTGGCAATTTCGTACGCGATATAATTTTTCCACGCCTTGTTCAGCGCGACGTTTTTCAGATAGTCCTGATATGCGTTGATGGACAGATCGAGTTGATCGCTGTACCGCGCGGCTTTGGCGAGATTGAAAAGGGCTTCTTTGTGCCGGTATTTATTCCATAACGCTTGGTACCGCGGGACCGCGGCTGAAAATAATCCCTGAGCGTTGTAAACTTTTGCAATCGCATAATCAATGTCTTTCTGATCATTTTCGGACGGATAACGGACTTTGGCTTCAGCCAGTTCGTTCAGCGCTTCCTGGAAATGGCCTTGAAGCACCAGCACTTCATTGCCGGCGATAAATTGTTCCGCCGTGATCGGGCTGCCGATTTTCGTTTTGATTTGTTCAATGAGTTGTTTGGCCTGATAGGCTTCGTCGGTATAGCGGAAATGATTGATCACCGTTCGCAGTTCATCGAGCGCCTGTTGATAACGCCCGCGATTCCAGTGTGACCAGCCTGTGAGCAGCGTGATCACCGGCTCGAACTGTAGTTTATAAGACTTGTCGGTTTTCATTGCGCTCGCCGCCGAACTCAAAAAAACATCCGATTCATTGAAGCGTTGGCGGCTGTTGAGCAATTGAATCAAAGTAATGCGCGTTTCCATTCCGAAAACGGAATTCGGAAAAGACTGCAGCAATTGTTTGTATGTGTCGATGGCGCGGTCCGTGCTGTCGGAGAAAGAGGAGTATGTATCGGCCCATTGATAAAAAGCGTAATCGCCCATCAACGTATCCGCCGCCGCCGCGCGCCAATACGGCAGCGCTTTTTCAGGTCGATGCAGGTTTTTATAACTATAAGCGATTTTGAAATTCAGCCGGAAATCGTTTTGCAATTCCGGCGCAAGATCTTTGGCAAAGAGCAAGTGCGTCAGCGCGTGGGCGTAATCTTTTTGTTCGTAAAACTGGTTGGCACGCAGCATAAAACCGGCGTAGGGCGTATCCGAAGGCACGTCGGTATACGCCGCCAATGGATTACGTTTGGAGTGATCGTTATGGAAAGAAACGGCTATCGGGAAGATCAGTACAATCGGAATGAGCTTAAAAAAACGGGCGAGAAAACATTCAACAAGACGGGAAACCATCATTCAAAAAACTCCTTCATGATGAATAGGTGATCGAAATTAAAATAAGCAATGAAGCGCGAAAGCGCAAGGCTATTTAGGTGGTCAAGTGAATAAAATTAGTTCACTGTGATATAAAAAACATGGGATAGTCGTTGCTAATTTTGATGAAATCGGTTACTTTGGCGTGTATTTTTTAAAAGCAGGAGACATTCGTTTACGATGAAGACCATTCTCGGAAAAATTGCGCAATTTTGTTATGAACATTACCGGATCGTGTTGCTGATACTGATTGCCGTGACCGTTGTTTCCACGCGATATATGATGGATATTAAAATCAGCACCAATAATTTTGATTTGCTGCCGCAAGATTCGAAACTGATCAAAGAATTCTGGGAAGTGAATGAAGATTTCGGCGCGCCGGAAAGGCACATCATTCTCGTCGAGACCAACGACTCGCTGCCGCCGGAGCCGGAGATTATCAAATCGTTTGCACGGCAGATGGGCGAATGGCTGATGGAAACGGGCATGGTGGCTTCGGTCAATTATGCCGTGACCGATCAGGACAAAGCGTTTATCGAAGATTTTTTTGTGAAAAACGCATTGCTGTATTTATCCGAAAGCGATCTCGATTCCGTGCTGACGAAATTTGAAGATCATGAAATCGAACGCCAGATATTAAATTGCAAAAATATCCTCAATGCGCCGGTTCCGCCCGACCCGGTAATCAAAAAAATTCTGCGCGAAGATCCGCTGCTCATTTCAGAATTTTTCCTGCCGTATATCGAAAAAATGCTCGGCCCGCAAAACGCTTCGTTGATCCGCGATAAAGAAAGTTATTACCTGTCGAAAGATCGCCGGACGCTGCTCATGTTTGTCAAACCGACCGGCGTACCCAACGATACCAAATTTTGCCAGGAATTAGTCAGCCGGAATCAGGCGCTGGTCGATTCGCTGCTGCTGACGATGGGCGACGAAGGATCGCGATTGAAAATCACGCTGGGCGGTAATTACGTTTCGGCGCTGACGAATGCGCGCGCGGTGGAACAGGGATTGATCAATAGTTCATTCATGGTTGTGATTCTGATTTTGATTTTGTTTTATTTTTTTTACGGCAATTTCCGCGCGCTGTTTTTTATTACCGCGCCGATTTTAGCCGGTGTAACGTGGGTATTTTGTTTCGGCGATCTGCTTTTCCAGAAAGTCAATATCATCACGGCTTCCGCCGGCGCGATGCTTTTGGGACTCGGCATCGATTATTCCATTCATATCTACAATCGTTTTATCGAACAGGAGCAACACACGCGGCATAACAGCGTTTTGCAAAATCTGGTTATCACGTTTCGCGAAACCGGCGTGAGCGTTTTTTACGGCGCGATCAGTACGGCCGTGGTATTTGCCGTCTTGATGGTGACGGAATTCAAAGGATTGTACGAACTCGGTTTTCTCGGCGGCGTTGGCATTATGATTTTGTTTGCCGCCGTTTTATTTTTTATGCCGGCGGAAATCCGGATTCGCGGCCGTAAAACCATGAAAGGCCGTTACCTGCAAACGGGATTGAGCAAGTTACTCGATGCGATTTCAAAGTTCGTTTTGCGCCATCCGAAATATATCACTACCGCCGGAATTACCATCGCCGCATTCATGATTTTTGTTTTGATCGGCGTCATTCCGAGCCAGGATCAAGGCCTCGGAGTGACGTTTGATGAGAACATCGAAAACATCCGCAGCAAAAACGACGTCGACCTGAAAATGATCAAACGCCTTCAGGAAAAATTCGGCACGCACTTCAAACCTATCAGCGTCGTATGCACCGCTCAATCGGACGAGGAATTGATCGACCGGCTGCATCGCCTGAATCAAAAGATGGACGAGTTAGTCGCCAAAGGCATGGTCAAAGATTACAACTCGTTGCTGCGTTACATTCCTTCGTTCGATCAACAGGAAGCGAACATAGCGAAAATTAAAAACCTTGACGTCGAAAGCATTCTTTTCAAGACGCGGCTGGAAATGTCAAAAAACGGTTTGCGCATGAATTATTTCCGCCTGGACCGTTTGCGCAATATGCTCACGGTGCGCGAGCCGATCACGCTGCATAGTTTTCAAAGCGAGGGATTCGGCGACATTATGAAACATTTTTACGTCGAGAAAAACGGCGTCAAAAAAGTTATTACGCAGGTTGAATTGACCGGCGATTCGTATGAAATCGATATCGTCAACGATTTCATTCGTGAACTGCACCGCGATTCGAAACTCGACACCGAGCACACGATCATTACCGGTATTCGCGTCGTGACGGCGGAATTTCTTAAATTGGTCAAAAAAGATTTTGGTATTGCGGTCATATCCTCGATGTTGACGGTTTTACTTCTGGTGGTTATCAAATACAGAAACTGGCGGGCCATTCTTGTGTGTATTGTGCCTTTGATTTTTTCGATTGTTTGTATTTTAGGTATGATGCGCTTGTTAGGTATCAAAATAAATTTTGTCAATATGATCTGCGTTCCGCTCTTGATCGGATCGGGCGTGGATTACGGAATTTATATTATTTCGCGCTATCTTGAAGATATGCGGCATGACGTGTTTGCCGCGATTCATGAAACCGGCCAATCGCTTTTCCTGTCGGCGTTGACGACCGTCATCGGTTTCGGTTCATTGATTTTTGTAGACAACCGCGGATTATCGAGTTTAGGTTATATGTGTTCATTCGGCATAATCATTTGTTCCGTGTCGTCGGTGTTGATTCTGCCCGCGATGCTCCGGCTTTGGGGTAAACGTATATGGCGTGAAAACCTTGAAATGGAGCAGGCGGCGGCAGGCCATCCG
>JABWBZ010000104.1 GCA_013359335.1 bacterium | reverse complement strand
ATCGTATAAATCGCTCATCCTTGCAAGGCCGGTCACAACCGTTTCGCGGATTTGAAAATCATTGGAATAGAAATAGGCATGCAACGCCTGAAACGCGGCCGTGTCGTGCAATTGTGACAGCGTATATACGTACGTCCGGACGACTGACGGTCGGCCTTTGAAATCAATCGCCTGCATCGTTTCTACCGCCGTACGATTGCCGATTCGACCCAGCGTCAGAATCGTCGAATTTTTGACAAAATCGCTCTTATCCTTGAGGCCGAGGTCAAACGTTTGCCAGCAATATTTAATGATCGTCGATCGCGGCGGCAACGACGCCTGATCGGGAAATTTTTTGCATCCCGAAATAAAAAAAACCAACAACAAAATGATAAAATTTCTCATGATTTTTTCCTGAATATATTTTTCCTGAATACTGGTCATTATCGAAGCGCCATTTCCGCCGTTATATGTCCGAAAGTCGCCTGTAAATTTCAGGCATGATTGGATTTTTTGAAATATTTATTTTAAAATTGAGGAAAACAGGGGCGATTTAATATCTTGCAAATCGGTCGTAAATTATCTATACTAATCGCGCGAAAAAATTAAATGCATCAAGTCTTTTCGGCGCCGCTTCTGTCTGAAGTTGTGATCAAAGTAAACCAATTCGAATAAAAAGTCAATTTGGATTTAGCTCATGATTCGTGCCGGCCAGGTGCAAAGCAAACCGTCAGCGGGATTATCGGAAGAACCGACCGATACGCCCCAATTGCTGGTCATAGACGATGATGACGACAGCTTGTCGATTCTGAAAATGGTTTTTAAAAAAGAAGGCTACCAGGTCGATCTGGCCAATGACGGCGTCGAAGGTCTGAAACTGCTGAAGGCCAAACATCATGACGTGGTGATCAGCGACGTGATGATGCCGAAAATGGATGGATACAAATTCTGTGAAGAAGTCCGCAGCGATCCGGCGATTCAATCCACACCGATTATTCTGATCACGGCCAAAAAAGAAACCATCGACAAAATTACCGGGCTTGAAAAAGGCGCCGACGATTACGTTACCAAACCTTACAATTTGATCGAATTACGCGCGCGCATTCTGGCGATGCTGCGGATGAAACGGTTGCGCGACGAACTCACCGCTCAACAAAAAGAATTGGAGCGCATCAAAACTCTCGAAGAAACATTGCTGGCCATCTCGCATAATATAAACAACGCCATCGCCCCGATTTTCGGACGCGCACAAATTTGTTCACCCGACGACACCGAAAGCGTCGAGAAACTGGTCGAGGCCTCGCTTGAGGGCTGCCGCAAAGTAAAAGAAACGATGGAACTGCTCGAAAAAGTCATCGGCGCAATGAAAAATTCATCAAATCAATCGCAATTCCTCTCGATCCAGGAATTATTGGCGCATTTACGCGAAAAAGGCCAAGCCTAAATCAATCGTACACCGATGACGCCGATGGAACGGATGATCACCAATTAAAAAATATTTAAGACAATCCGCGCTCCGTGTTGTCAGTGTACTATTTAAATTAAAAATTTTCACCTCATGTCAGTCCCCGAAAATAAACCATCCAACGTAATCGAATTTGCAGGACGCGTTCCTCCTCAGGCGCTCGAAGTGGAAGAAGCGATTTTAGGTTCGCTCCTGATCGATGAGACAGCGCTGACCAAAGTCGCTGATTTCCTTGATGAATCGTGCTTCTATAAAGAGGCGCATCGGGTCATTTACGGCGCGATGTTAAAACTATACCAGGCGGCTCAGCCGATCGATCTGATCACGGTGACGGAGGAATTGAAAAAAGAAAATCAATTGGAACGCATCGGCGGTAGTTATTTTCTCACCGGCCTCACTCAGAAAGTTCCCAGCGCATCCAACATCGTTCATTATTCTCAGATCGTCCTCGATAAATCCCGCCTGCGTAAATTGATCAACGTCGGCAGCCAGATCGTCACTATGGCGTTTCAGGAAACCGAAGATGCAAGCGAATTGATCGACAATGTCGAACAGCAAATTTTCAAAATCTCCCAAGACAAAAGTACGCAAGGCTTTACCGCTTTAAATCCGATTTTACACAAAGCGTTCGAACAAATTGAAAGTTTCCATCATAAACCCGGCGGCGTGACGGGCATTACGTCCGGATTCAAATCCTTAGACGGCATGACGAGCGGTTTCCAGAATTCCGATCTCGTCATTGTAGCCGGCCGCCCCAGTATGGGTAAAACGGCGCTCGTACTCTCGATTGCCCGTAATGTGGCCGTTGATGCGAAAAAGCCTGTTGGATTTTTCAGTCTTGAAATGTCGTCGCTGCAATTGGTCATGCGTTTATTATGCGCCGAAGCGCAAGTCGACGCACACAAAGTTCGCACAGGCATGTTACCGCCGAATGATTGGTCTAAATTATCCGTCAGCGTTGGAAAATTATCCAAAGCGCCGATTTACATCGACGATACGCCCGGATTGAATATTCTCGAACTCCGTGCGCGCGCACGGCGATTAAAAGCTGAAAAACAAATCGAATTACTCGTGGTCGATTACCTGCAATTGGTTTCCGCCACAACCAAATCCAACGCAACGCGCCAGGAAGAAGTTGCCGTAATCTCCCGCTCGCTGAAAGCATTGGCAAAAGAACTTGACGTTCCCATTCTCGCGCTCAGCCAGTTGTCCCGCGCAGTCGAGCAGCGCGGCGGCGATAAAAAACCCATGCTCTCCGACTTGCGTGATTCCGGTTCGATCGAACAGGATGCCGATCTTGTGATGTTTGTTCATCGCGAAGATTATTACGCCACAGAAGCTATGGAAAGACAAGCCGAATTGGTTCCGGCCGATTTGATTATCGCTAAGCAACGAAACGGCCCCGTCGGCGACGTCAAAGTCGGGTTCATCAAAAAATTCGCGCGATTTGTCGAAATCGATCTGAGCCATGCGCAGGAAGTTCCTCCGCCGTCCTTCCGCGACGATCAGCCATTTTAGACCATGAATAATACGCCGCTCGTCTCCGTCGTCATTCTCAATTATAACGGAATGAAATTCATCGATGCCTGTTTTACCTCGCTTCGCCGCACAACTTATGCCAACATCGAATGGATTATGGTCGACAATGCGTCGCAGGATAATTCGGTTGCGCACGTACAAAAAAATTATCCCGAATTTAAAATCATCGGATCCTGCGGCAACCTGGGATATACCGGCGGCAATAATCTGGGCATCCGCGCGGCTCAGGGCCAGTACGTCGTCTTGCTGAACAACGACGTCGAAGTCGATCCGGAGTGGCTGTCGCACTTGGTCGACGCCGCCGAAACGGATTCTAGAATTGGCGCTTTGCAGCCGAAATTGCAATCCATGATCAACAAAGGTTATTTCGAATATGCCGGCGCATCGGGCGGATTCATCGATCGCTGGGGTTATCCTTTTTTACGCGGACGAATTTTTGATACGATGGAAATCGATCGCGGACAATATGACGACGTTCGGGAAATTTTCTGGGCCAGCGGCGCCGCATTGTTCTTGCGTAAATCCGCGCTCGATACCGTTGGGCTTTTGGACGAAACGTTTTTCATGCACTTTGAGGAAATCGATTTGTGCTGGCGCCTTCATTGCTGCGGATTTACCATTAAGGTCATCCCACAAGCCGTCGTGTATCATTATGTCAGCGCCAGCCTGCCCGCGCAGAATATTAAAAAAATGTACTGGAACCATCGCAACAGTCTTATGACGCTTTTCAAAAATCTCGATTCCTCGCGTTTTATGCGTACGCTTTTTATCCGGATGCTTTTGGACGGAATTTCAGCCGTTTATGGTCTGTTTGCCGGGGAACCTCAACGGCTGCTGGCCGTATTACAAGCGCATTTCTGGATGTACGGAAACTGGCGGCTGTTACTTCAAAAACGCCGGGAAGCTGCGCGAACGGGAAAATTGCCGGAAAAACATTTCAGCCATTTGATTTACCCGCGCAGCATTGTTGCGGATTATTTCTTGAAGAAGAAAAAAGAGTTTCATATTTTGGGCTTCTGAATTTTAAATTTGCCTTTTCTAACATTTTTAAATTGATTCCCATGAAAGTTCTGATTTTCGGCGCAGCCGGACAATTAGGTAAAGACCTCCAGCGTGTTTTAAAAAAAGATTTTACCCTG
This sequence comes from bacterium, assembly GCA_013359335.1. GTDB lineage: Bacteria > CLD3 > CLD3 > SB21 > SB21 > JABWBZ01. The sequence goes on along the minus strand of JABWBZ010000104.1, from coordinate 6,816 downwards.
TCGCCGGTGACGCACGATCAATGCGACATTACCAATGATACGGCAACCCAAAAATTTATCGCGGAATCCAAACCGGATTGGGTAATTAATTGCGCCGCATGGACGGACGTGCCGGGATGCGAAAAGGATGACCAAAAAGCTTTCGCTGTAAATGCGCTCGGAGCCAAACACATTGCCGCCGGATGCGCTAAGTCCAAAAGCAAATTGATCCACATCAGCACGGATTACGTATTCGACGGCCGTCAGAATCAACCTTATTCGGAAACGAGCCTTCCCCGTCCCGTCAATGTTTACGGGCTTTCGAAGCTGACCGGCGAACATTACATACCCATGACGCACGATCAATACTTCATCGTCCGGACTTCCGGTTTATACGGTATTCATCCCAATCGCGGCAAAAAAACCAATTTCGTCGAAACGATGCTGAAACTGGCCAAAGAGCGCGACGTCGTGAAAGTCGTCGATGATGAAATTCTCACGCCGACTTTTACGCTAAACCTGGCGCAGCAAATTAAAGTACTGATGGGCATCGACCGGTACGGCATCTATCATGCGACGAATAACGGCAGTTGCTCGTGGTATGAATTCACGCGCAAAATTTTTGAAATGGCCAAAATCAATACGCGGCTCGAAAAAACCACTGTCAAAGAATTTGCCAGCCCGGTAAAGAGGCCGGCCTATTCCGTTTTAAAAAATTTAAATCTGCAAAATCTCGGAATCGATTTCATGAAAATGTGGGATGCGGCCCTCGAAGATTATTTTTCAGACAAAGACAATAAATTAAAACTATAAGGAGTTAACCAACGCATGTTCGATTTTGTGAAAATGAATAAAATCGTCGGGCTGATTGTTTTTTTACTGGCCTTCCTCGGCTATTTCATAACGGTTTCCCCGACGGTGTCCTACTGGGATTGCGGTGAGTTCGCCGCATGCGCGTACACGCTGGCGATTCCCCATCCTCCCGGCTCGCCGCTTTTTCTCCTGATCGGGCGTGTATTTTCCATGATTCCATTTTCAAGCATTGGTTATCCCCTCGGTTTGTCTGTTACGGACTATGACATCGCATACCGCGTTAATATGATTTCAGTCCTGGCCAGCGCGTTCGCCGTGTTGTTTTTATATTTGACGGCCGTTCGCCTGATCATGCAATGGCGTAATCGCCCGGAGACGGCCTTCGACGGACTGCGGATTACATTATCGTCGGCCATCGGCGCGCTCACGTTTGCATTCACCTACAGCCAGTGGTTCAATGCCGTCGAAGCCGAAGTGTACGCCGCCAGTATTTTCTTCACGACAATAGTCGTGTGGCTCATCACGGTTTGGCTCGAAAAGCCCGATGACATTCACAGCGACGTTTATTTATTGCTGATCGCTTACATGGTTGGTCTGGCCATTGGCGTTCACTTGCTGAACCTGCTGGCGCTTCCGTTTATTTTCTTCCTCATCTATACAAAAAAATTCGAAATCAATTTCACGTCGCTCGTTATGTTCGCCATTATCGGATTGCTGGCGATGGGTATTATTTATAAAGTTTTTATTTTCTACAGCATACAGATTCCGTTTGCATTGGATCAATTTGGCCTTGCCAATATTTCCGTGTTTTTATTTTTCGCTCTGTTGCTTTATTTATCGTATTATTTTATCAAAGCCAATAACCATACGGCCTCGCTGGTGGTGTTGTCGACGCTGCTTATTTTTATCGGCTACTCTACTTACGCGATGATCATGATCCGTTCGGGTCTTAATCCGAATGTCGACCAAAATGACCCCGATACGTGGACAGCATTTATTCGATACCTGAACCGCGAGCAATACGGTGAAATGTCGCTATTCCCGCGCCAGGCGCCATTCTGGGATTATCAATTCAATAAAATGTTCGTTCGTTATTTTAACTGGCAATTTATGGGACGCCCGGATGAACAGGCGCTTTCTTTGATCGATCATTTGCGTAATTTGATCGGCTGGAACGTGGACGCGATGCAGGACACACAGACGGATCGGTATGGATACGTATTCACCGTATTCAGTTTAAGAGGCCTTTACGGCATTCCTTTTTTAGTGGGACTTTTCGGAGCAGTGCACCATTTTACCAAAGACTGGAAACGTGCATTGGCAACGTTAGGCTTTTTTGTTACGAACGGAATTGCCGTGGTCGTTTATCTCAATCAACAAGATCCTCAGCCGCGTGAACGGGATTACGCTTATGTCGGCGCTTATTTCGCTTATTCAATCTGGATTTGTATCGGCGTCTACTCGATTTTGGAAACACTTGAAGAAAAGATTGCCGACATCAAAAAAATGCAATGGTCGACGTATGGCGTTACCGCACTACTGGCCATTTTGTTGCCGCTGAACATGTTCGCTTATAATAAATTTACGGCAAGCCGGCAGGGCAATTACGTCGCATGGGATTATTCGTACAATCTCCTCGAAACCTGCGAAGAAAATGCTTTGCTTTTCACCAACGGCGACAACGATACTTTTCCGCTCTGGTATTTGCAGGAAGTCGAAAAAGTTCGCCCCGACATCCGCATTGTCAATCTGAGTCTGCTCAATACCGAATGGTATATCAATCAACTGAAAAATCGTGAACCGGAGTATCACTTGCCGGACGGCAAAGTATTTAAGGCCGCTAAGGTTCCGATCGGCTATAGTGATAGGAAAATTTTAGGCGACCCTAAAATACCGAATTCCGCGATTCAGCCCGAGCGCTGGAAAACCAAGAAATTTTCAATTGATGTTCCGAAAGATGTCTATTGGAAAGATTGGGTGGAATCCGGCAATCCACTGCCTCCTAATCATGACACAATAAGCATTCCGAAGTTCTCGTTCGAAGCTCAGCCGACCATCCAAGGTCAGGGTATCCGCGTTCAGGATCTGATGGTGCTCGATATTTTATTTGCGAATAAATTCAAACGCCCGATCTATTTTGCCATTACCGTCAGCGGCGATAATTATGTAGGATTACGCCGTTACATGAGAATGGACGGCTTGGCGTATAAACTGATCACCGTACCCGATCAGGAAATGTCGTCGCAGCGTATTTATGAAAATTCTTTCAATAAATATAAATACCGCAACATGGATAATCCCAACGTTGCGTACGATGACAATGTGCGGCGCTTGACGCAAAATTATCGATCGCTCTTCCTTCAGATGGTGGATTATTATCGCCAGAAAAAAGCCGGCGCCGCAACGTTGCGCAATAAACATGACGACGTTTTACCGGAAGCTTTGAATGATGATCAGAAAATCGTCACCATTTTGGATAAAATGGAAAAAACCGTTCCGGAATCGGTTATTCCAATCCGTGATTACCGGATAAAATTGACGATCGGCCAATTTTACGCCGACGCGGGCAAACCTGAAAAATTGCGCGAATATATCCAGCAAGTTCTCGCCGATGAAAAACAATACAGGATAGACCATAACGCTAAAATCAAAATCGCTGGGCTGTATGAATTTGTCCTCCGCGATCATGAAACGGCGATTGAATTGATCAAACCTATAGTAGAGGCCGATCCCCGCAATGGCGAGGCGCTGGGATTATATATCCAGGCTCTTGAATCGAAAGGCGATTATCCGGCAGCTGCGCAGGTTCTGGAAGATTGGCTGACGCGCAATCCCAACGACATCAGCGCTAAGTCCCGTTTATCGGAAATTCAGGGTAAAATAAAGAAATAGTGTACTGTGAAGAAATTTCTGTTTTTATGTTTTAAAGTTCTGGTCAGCGCAGGATTGATTTATTTCGCGGTTTATAAATTAAACTGGGCGGCTCTCCGGGAAAATTGGCAGCAAACCGAATGGCTCTGGCTCGCGACTTCAGTCGTTTTCTTATCGCTGAGTTATTTCCTCGGTGCGATGCAGTGGCAATGGATTTTGAGGATCGGACAGTTTTCCATAGGCTATTGGAAAGTGCTCGGTTATTATTACGTTGGATTATTTTTCAATAGTTTCTTAATCAGCGGTATGGGCGGCGATTTTATGCGTATCTACGATATCCGCAAACACAGCGTTGACGAAAAAAGCCTATCCCCTGCCCTGGCATCGGTTTTTTTTGATCGTTTCCTCGGTCTTTTCACGTTGATTTTTTTAGCTGGATTGACCGGGGCGTTTGTAATCGGCCGCGGCGAATCGCCCGGAATGTTTTTTACGATCATTGTTCTCCTGGCTGCATGGATTCTGGTCTTCGTCATCGTGTTCAATAAAAAAATCGCCGACCGCACGATCAAGCCTCTTTTCAAAATAACGCCGCCGCGTGTGTATGAGCGTCTTGAACGTTTATATTATGCCATGAATAGTTTTAAAACCCGACCCGACCAGTTGATCAGAATATTCGGCATTTCGCTGGTCGTTCAATGTTTACGGATTTTTTCCATCTGGTCGGTCGGACGCGCATTGAACGATTCGTCGTCGCTCGTGTATTATGTGATTTTTGTTCCGATTATATCGCTGGCGGCCAGCTTGCCTATTTCTATTGGCGGAACCGGCCCGCGCGAACAAACGGCCATTTTATTATTTAAACGCATCGGTTTGACGCATGAACTCGCTTTTTCAATCGGTTTCATAACCTACATCATCGGAACGATTTCCGCGTTGCCGGGCGCCGCCGTATTTCTATTAAGGAAAAGCCACTATCACCATGACTAAGTTTCTCCTTACATTATTTTTGGCCGCAATAGTGATGGCCGGATGCGAACGCCGGAAATCTTCGGCCATCGGCGGAGATGATCAGATTATTATCATCGCTGATTCGTCCAACTGGGAATTGGGGAAAGACCTGTTAAAAAAAGTTTTTGAACGCACGTACTTTACTCCGCAGCCGGAAACTGATTTCTATATTCAAAAAGTACCGATCAGCTTATTCGAGACTTATAAAAAATACAAAAACGTCGTCATGATCGGCACGCTGGATTCGGATCAACCGGTTTCCAATGCCGTCAAAGCCATGCTGAGCGAGGATGTAGCCCGCGCCGTCGAAACCGGCCAATATTTTGTCTTCACGCGCAACGATGAATGGGCGCTCAATCAGCGGTTGATGATTTTAACGTCGCCGTCGATGGCCGATCTTAATCTGGCTTTGCAGGATAATGCCGACATGGTGTACCAGGCGTTTGATCAGCATAAAAACGAATTGGTTTACGATTTTATTTACAAGACGGCTGCTCCGCTTGAGAACAAGGAGCTTCAAAACGAGTTATTCAAAAAATATGGCTGGTACATGCGGATTCATCCCGATTTCAAATTGATCGAGGATAAAGAAGACAGTAATTACGTGCGTTTTCACTCCCGTTCGTACGGCAAAGCGCTGCAACGTTGGATCAGCCTTTATTGGGTTCCGGTCAATGACAGCCTTGAAGCCGCGCAAACGTTGACGAAATCATGGATGATCTCGACGCGGGAAAAAATAGGGCTCTGGTTTTTCGAACCGGTCATGAGCGATTCAGGTTACGACACCGTACGTTCAACCATGTTCAACCATTACAATGCCCTGGAGTACACCGGCATTTGGAAAACCGTCGATATTAAAAATGCATTCGGCGGCACATTCAAGTCCATTGGATTTTACGATGATTCCGCCAAAAAAATATTTTTTATCGACGAAGCCGTCTTTTTTCCTGAAGATAATCAAAAACTCAAATACATGCGCGAGTTGGACGTTATTACCCATACGTTCAGCCTCACTAATCCTAATTTAAGATAAGCCGTGTCGACCGCTTCACCATCAAAACGATTGTTCGAAGGACGAATCTGGACTATCTCCAACATCCTGAGCATGAGCCGGATAATTTTTTTAGTTCCGATAATTTACTACCTGCATCTCGGCGCCATTAATCCGCACTATAATTTAAATGCGCTTATTCTGATGTTTATAGGCGCACTCACCGATACACTGGATGGGCAATTAGCCCGCCGTCTTCATCAGGTTACGGAAGTTGGAAAAATCATCGACCCCATCGCCGACAAAATCGGAATTGCCGTTATTTTAATTTATCTCGCCGTGACACGGGGCGATTTCCCGACGTGGTTTGTTCTTTTCGCTTTTGCCCGCGACATCGTTATTTTTGTCGTCGGCCTTTACGTCAAAAAGAAATACAATTATATTTTTATGTCCAATATGCTTGGCAAAGTCACCGTAACCGTAATGGCGCTAACAATTCTGGTTTATACTGTCAAGGATTTATACTATCTGGAAATTTTTTTCCAATTTTGCCTCTGGTCGAGCGTGGTACTGCTCATCGCTTCGTCGGTGTCATACGCAATCCGGTTAGCTTCATTTATCCGAGGGCAACGCGCATGAGATGGATAATGATAGCAATACTACTGGCCGTCGTATCGGCCGGTATATCGAATTCGGCCTATACACAACGGCGGCCGTTCAAACGAACCGTGCGTAATGAAAGCGCAGAAAAAAATTTTGCTAAAGCCGCCATGGCTTTTCGAAATAATAAAACGGAAGCCGCCGTAACTATTCTCAAAGAAAACGTTGCACAATTTCCCGATCACTGGCCGTCATTTCTCCTACTGGCAAAAATTCATTACCTTCAAAACGACTTTAAAAGCGCTGTTCAATACATCAAACACGCTATCCGGATTAACCCAGACAATAAATCGGCCAATATGTTAGCCGCGTCGCTTTTTCTTAAAGAAGGCAAAACGCTCAAGGCGGCTAATTTGATGCGACGCGCTCAATCCGGTGAAGATATTGAAGACGATGACACAAGGCTCGATAACAATGAAATGACGGCAATTCAATCGCAGGTTTTAAATGCACACAAAACAAAAGCGATTTCGCTGGCTTATGAAAAACCGGTT